>JANNMP010000742.1:0-14264 GCA_031398015.1 Burkholderiaceae bacterium | reverse complement strand
GTGGTGCCGGGAGCCCAGGGCTGCAGCGCTGACCAGGGTGCGTCGTCGTTGCTGCGCTGACAGGCCCAAGCGGCTTCCTCGATGCTGGAAATCAGCACGATGTGGCGCAGCCCTGCCAGGCGCTGGTAGGCCAGCAGCTTGGCGCCTTTGTCAAAGGCCTGGGTGGAGGGGGACAGCACTTCCAGCACCAAGCGGGCTTCTGTCAATTCGGTGGTGCGAGCAGGGTTGGGCGTGGGTTGGCAGTGGACCAACACGTCCGGGTAGAACACTGCATCCGCAGTGTCTACGCGCAACCGCATGTCACTCATCTTGACGCTGCAGGGCGTGCCACGCAGCTGCTCATGCAGCGCAAAACCGGCATTGCGGATCAAGTCGGCATGCGCCGCACTGCCACCAGCCATGTTGCGCACGGTCTCACCCTGGATGGCGTAGATCATGCCGTCCAGGTACTCATGCTTGAATTCGCTGGCGTTCTCCAACGCCAGGAACTCGTCAATCTCGATGTAGGCCAGAGCCTTTTGCGCAAGTGCCATGTCAAGCTCCATGTCAGCGCCCCAAAACAAAACACCGCCACATTGTGACGGTGTCGCTTGTCTGGCGCAGCGGTGGCCGCTGCCCACCGGGCAGGCTGGCTACTGCAGCGCCACCTCCACCCGCCGCGCGCTGGCCATGTCGCCACCAGCAGCCACTTGCTCGGGTTTCTTCAGCTCGATCTTGTCCTCGGCCACGCCTGCAGCCTTCAGCGCATCGCGCACTGCAAAGGCGCGCTGCTTGGCCAGCTCTTCGTTCTTGGCCGGATCACCGCTCGGGTCAGTGAAGCCGCTGACCACGGCCTTCTTGCCGTCGGCCACGCCTTTGACCACATCGGCCAGCGCCGCAGCAGCGCCGGTGGCCAGGTCAGCCTTGGCGGTGGCGAAGAAGAACTTCACCACGCCGCCCTCGACCCGGACCGATGCGCCATCGGCAGCCATGGCCGCAGCCGGCATGGTTGCGGCATGCGCGGTCGGCGCCTTGGCGTCGCCGATGGGCAGCAGCGGCACGATCAGCAGCGCCACGATGTTGATGATCTTGATCAGCGGGTTCACCGCCGGGCCGGCGGTGTCCTTGTACGGGTCACCCACGGTGTCGCCGGTGACGGCGGCCTTGTGGGTGTCGCTGCCCTTGCCGCCGAAGTGGCCGTCTTCGATGTACTTCTTGGCGTTGTCCCAGGCGCCGCCGCCGGTGCACATGGAAATGGCCACGAACAGGCCGGTGACGATGGTGCCCATCAGCAGGCCGCCCAGTGCCGCAGCGCCCAGCGTCAAACCAACGACGATGGGTACCACCTCCGGCAGCAGCGACGGCACGATCATTTCTTTGATGGCTGCGCTTGTCAGCATGTCAACGGCTGCGCTGTAGTCGGGTTTGCGCTTGCCGGCCATGATCAGGCCGTCCTGGAACTGGCGGCGCACTTCCACCACCACCGAGCCTGCCGCCCGGCCCACGGCTTCCATCGCCATGGCGCCGAACAGGTAGGGGATCAGGCCGCCGATGAACAGGCCGACGATGACCCTCGGGTCACTCAGGTCGAAAGCGATGCTCATGCCACGCGCTTCCAGCGAGTGGGTGTAGTCGGCAAACAGCACCAGCGCGGCCAGGCCCGCCGAGCCGATGGCATAGCCCTTGGTCACCGCCTTGGTGGTGTTGCCCACCGCGTCGAGCGGGTCGGTCACGTCACGCACGCTCTTGGGCAACTCGGCCATTTCGGCAATGCCGCCGGCGTTGTCGGTGATGGGCCCGTAGGCGTCGAGCGCCACCACGATACCGGCCATGCTCAACATGCTGGTGGCGGCAATCGCGATACCGTACAAGCCACCAAGCTGATAGGACGCCAGGATGGCCGCGCACACCATCAGCACCGGCCAGGCCGTGGAGCGCATGCTCACGCCCAGGCCGGCAATGATGTTGGTGCCGTGGCCGGTGGTGCTGGCCTGGGCGATGTGCTTGACCGGCGGGTACTGGGTGCCGGTGTAGTACTCGGTGATCCACACCAGCGTGGCGGTGAGCACCAAGCCCACCGCACAGGCGCCGAACAAACGAAGTTGCGTGCCGGCACCCAGCGCGTCATTGGGCATCACCGCCGCGGTGACGAACCAGAACGCGATCAGCGACAACACACCGGCCACCGCCAGGCCCTTGTACAGCGCCGGCATCACGTTCTTCATGCCCGGGCTGGCCTTGACGAAGCTGCAGCCGACGATGCTGGCAATGATCGACACACCGCCCAGCAGCAGCGGGTAGATGACCGCAGCCATCGGTGCCGCAGCCACCACCAGCGCACCCAGCGCCATGGTGGCGATCAGCGTGACGGCATAGGTCTCGAACAGGTCGGCGGCCATGCCGGCGCAATCACCCACGTTGTCGCCCACGTTGTCGGCAATCACCGCCGGGTTGCGGGGGTCGTCTTCGGGGATGCCGGCCTCGACCTTGCCCACCAGGTCAGCGCCCACGTCGGCGCCCTTGGTGAAGATGCCGCCGCCCAGGCGCGCAAAGATCGAGATCAGGCTGGAGCCGAAGGCAAAGCCCAGCAGCGGCTTGAGCACGGTGGCCAGGTTCTTGTCGGCTGCGACAGTGCCGTTGCCGGTGAGGTAGAGGAAGAAGATGCCCACTCCCAGCAGCCCCAGGCCCACCACCAGCATGCCGGTGATGGCGCCGCCCTTGAAGGCCACATCCAGCGCCGGGCCGATGCCTTTGGTGGCAGCCTGCGCGGTGCGCACATTGGCCTTGACCGAGACATTCATGCCGATGAAGCCGCAGGCGCCCGACAGCAGCGCACCCAGCACGAAGCCCACGGCGGTGGTCATGTCGAGGAAGATGCCGATGGCAATGGCCAGCACCACGCCGACGATGGCGATGGTTTTGTACTGCCGCGCCAGGTAAGCGGCCGCACCCTGCTGGATGGCGCCGGCAATCTCTTGCATGCGGGCATTGCCCGCGTCCTGGCCAAGAATCCAGCTGCGCTGGATGAACCCGTACAGCACGGCAGCCAGGCCGCATGCCAGCGCGATGTAGAGCGCCATGTTCGTTGAAATCAAGGGATCTCCTTCCTCGTCATGCCCAATGGATCAAGCGCCCGTTCGGGTTGTGGTTGCCGGCACGCAAGCCATGCGCCGCCGGCCGAGCGCAACCCAGGACTGTAAACGGGCGCGGCACGGGCAGCCGACGGTGTTTTCCTGCGGTGTCTCGGCGGTGACGTCAGGCCCCGGCGTCAGGCCCCGGCAAGCGGGCTTCGTAGAATGACCACCGGCCCCAGTCAAAACGCCAGACCAACACCGAGCCCACCATGAGCCTGCACAACGTGACCCCCGGCGCCAAGGCACCCGATGAATTCAACGTGATCATCGAGATCCCGATGAACGCCGACCCGATCAAATACGAGGTCGACCACGAAACCGGCGCGCTGTTTGTCGACCGCTTCATGAGCACGGCGATGCACTACCCGTGCAACTATGGCTACATCCCCAACACCTTGTCGGGCGATGGCGACCCGGTGGACGTGCTGGTGATCACGCCGGTGCCGCTGATCCCCGGCGTGGTGGTCACCTGCCGCGCGCTGGGCATGCTGCAGATGGAAGACGAGGCTGGCGCTGACAGCAAGCTGCTGGCCGTGCCCATCGACAAGGTGCTGTCGATCTACACCCAGTGGAAAAAGGCCGAAGATCTGAACCCGCTGCGGCTGAAGACCATCCAGCACTTCTTCGAGCACTACAAAGACCTGGAGCCCGGCAAGTGGGTGAAGGTGCTGGGCTGGACCGGCGTGGCCGAGGCGCATGCCGAGATCATCGGCGGCATTGCCAATTTCGCTGCCGCCAGCAAGCCGGATTGATCCGGGCGGTCAGCGCTCAGGCGCTGGCCTTGAACGGGCTGTGTTCGCGCAACTCGTCCACATAGGCCGAGATGCCGTGGCCCTCACGCTGCAGAAATTCAGCCACCGCCGCAGAAAACTGCGGATGCGCCAGCCAGTGCGCTGACCGGGTGGCCACCGGCAGCAGGCCACGCGCCATCTTGTGCTCACCTTGGGCGCCGCCTTCGAAGCGTGCAAAACCCTGGGCCATGCACCACTGCAGCGGTTGGTAGTAACAAGCCTCGAAGTGCAGGCAGGGCAGGTACTCGGTGGCGCCCCAGTAGCGGCCGTAGGCCTCGCCACGTGCGCGGTCGATGGCCACCAGCGACACGCCGATCGGCACACCCGCACGCCGGGCCACGAACATCAGCCAGTGCTCGGGCATGGTGTGCGCCATGGCCTGGAAGAACGCGGCCGTGAGGTAGGGCGTGGAGCCGTGGGCGCGGTAGGTCAGCGTGTAGCAGTGGTGGAAGAAGCGCCACAACCCGGTGTCGATGTCGGTGCCTTCATGCACGCTGAACACCACGCCAGCGTCGGCCACACGCCGCCGCTCTTGCTGAATCTTTTTGCGTTTGTCACGTTGCAGACTGGCCAGAAAGGCGCTGAAGTCGGCCTGTGGTGCCGCCGGGTCGTGGGTCCAGTGGAACTGCACGCCCTGGCGCGCGAGCCATCCCTGCGCAGCCAGCGCCGCTGTCTCATCGGGCTCATGGAACAGCAAGTGCACCGATGACGCATCTTCATCGTTGGCCACCTGCGCAATGCCGGCCAACAGGGTGTGGCGGGCCGCATCATCAGATGCCAGCAGGCGGCTGCCCGGCACGGGGGTGAAGGGCACGGCCACCAGCAGCTTGGGGTAGTAGCGCAGGCCATGGCGCTGGTAGGCGTCAGCCCAGGCCCAGTCGAACACGTACTCGCCGTAGGAATGGCTCTTCAGATAGGCCGGCGCAGCCGCCACCAGTCGGCCACCCCGGTGCACCGTGACGAAGCGTGGCACCCAGCCGGCGCGTGCCACTGCACTGCCCGAGGCATGCAGCGCCACCAGGTAATCCCAACGCATGAACGGCGTGGGCCGGCTCTGGCAGGCCAGCAAGGCGTTCCATGCCGGCCCGTCGATGGTCGAGGGGTCATGGTGGACGCGGATAACATCTCTTGGCGCTGGCCCGCCCGCAGCCCGACCCAGCGCTGTACCCATCGCATCACAACCCGTCTTCTCACCCACCGTATGTCAACTCCCGCCCCTGTGGTGCGCATCGCACTGGCCCAGTTCAATGCCACGGTTGGTGACCTGGCAGGCAATGCGCGCCGCATTGTGGACTGTGCCCGCCAAGCCCATGCCGGCGGTGCGGTGCTGTTGGTGGCGCCTGAGTTGGCACTCACAGGCTACCCGCCCGAAGACCTGCTGCTGCGGCCTGCTTTCATGCAAGCCTGCGCGCGCGAGCTGGCTGCGCTGGCCCAGGCCCTGGCAACGTTTGACGGTCTGACGGTGGTGGTGGGCCACCCGCACCAGTTCGACGGCCAGGCCGACCAGCGCAGCCGCTCACATGCTGTGGTGCAGCGCTTCAACGCCGCGTCGGTGCTGGCCGGCGGCCAGGTGGTGGCCACGTACTGCAAGCGCGAGCTGCCCAACTACCAGGTGTTCGACGAGCGGCGCTACTTTGTGTCCGGCCGCGATGCCGGGCAGGGCGCGGTGGTGTTTGACGCCGGTGGCCGCCGCTTCGGCCTGCTGGTCTGTGAAGACGCCTGGTTCGACGAGCCGGCTGAAGCCGCCAAGGCCGCTGGTGCCCAGGCGCTGTGCGTGATCAATGCCTCGCCCTTTCACCTCGACAAGGGCGGCGAGCGCGAGGCCCGCATGGTGCAGCGGGTGCAGGCCTGCGGCCTGCCACTGCTGTATGCGCATCTGGTGGGAGGGCAGGACGAGGTGGTGTTCGACGGCGCCTCGTTTGCCCTTGACGCGGCCGGCCGCGTGGCCTCCCGGGGCGCCAGCTTCGTGGAGGAACTGGTGTGGGTGGACTGGCATGCCGACGGCGCCTTCAGCGGCCAGGTGCAGCCGGTGCCGGCGCTGGAGGCCCAGGCCTGGGCGGCGCTGGTCACCGGCGTGCGCGACTACATCGGCAAGAACGGCTTCCCTGGCGTCATCATCGGCCTGAGCGGCGGTGTCGATTCGGCCCTGGTGCTGGCGATTGCGGTGGATGCGCTGGGCGCCGACCGGGTGCGCACGGTGATGATGCCCAGCCCTTACACCGCCAGCATCTCCTGGATCGATGCCCGCGACATGGCACAGCGCCTGGGCGTGCGCTATGACGAAATCTCGATCCTGCCGATGTTCGAGGCCTTCCGCACCAGCCTGGCACCTGAGTTTGCCGGCCTGGCCGAAGACGCCACCGAAGAGAACATCCAGGCCCGCATCCGCGGCACGCTGCTGATGGCGCTGTCCAACAAGTTCGGTTCCATCGTGCTGACCACCGGCAACAAGAGTGAGATGGCCACCGGCTACTGCACGCTGTACGGCGACATGGCGGGTGGCTTTGCGGTGATCAAGGACGTGGCCAAGACCCTGGTCTACCGGCTGTGCGAGTGGAAGAACCAGCAGCCCACCCGGCGTGCGGATGGCACGGTGGGCCCGGTGATCCCCGCGCGCATCATCACCCGCCCACCATCGGCTGAGTTGCGCCCCGACCAGACCGACCAGGACAGCCTGCCGCCGTATGAGGTGCTGGACGCGATCCTGGCGCGCTACATGGAAGAAGACCAGTCCATGGACCAGATCGTGGCTGCTGGTTACCCCGCTGCCGACGTCGAACGCGTGACCCGGCTGATCAAGGTCAATGAGTACAAACGGCGCCAGTCACCAGTGGGCATCCGCATCACGCACCGGGCCTTCGGGCGTGACTGGCGCTACCCCATCACGTCGAAGTTCCGTGCTTAAATTCAAGCGCTGACCCCCGGCCACCGAAAGCTGCGCATGAAACAGATCACCGCCATCATCAAGCCCTTCAAGCTGGAGGAAGTGCGTGAATCTCTGGCCGACGTTGGGGTGTCGGGTTTGACAGTCACCGAGGTCAAGGGCTTCGGCCGCCAGAAGGGCCACACCGAGTTGTACCGGGGCGCCGAGTACGTGGTCGACTTCCTGCCCAAGGTGAAGGTGGAAGTGGTGGTCAAGGACGGCGATGTCGACCGCTGCCTGGACGCCATTGTCAAGGCCGCCAAGACCGGCAAGATCGGCGACGGCAAGATCTTCGTCACACCGGTGGAGCAGGTGGTGCGCATCCGCACCGGCGAGACCGACGAATCGGCAGTCTGACTGCGCGGTTTTCAACGCAAACTGGGCAGGCCGAACAGCCTGCCCAGTTTTGTTTTGAGCGCTTCGGCAATGCTCAGATGTTGCTGAAGTTGTCGTCGTCCGGGTCACCGGCGCGAGCGGCGATGGTGTCGAGCAGCCGCTCGACCTGGTCGTCGCTGTGAAGCATTGCCAGCTGGCCATCATCCATGAAGCCTTCGGCCACCGCGTGGTGCAAGAACTGCAGCATCGGCGCCCAATAGCCCTCGGCGTCCAGCAGGCCCAGCGGCCGGTCGTGGTAGCCCAGGTGGCGCCAGGTCCACACCTCGAACAGCTCCTCGAAGGTGCCGATGCCCCCAGGCATGGCGATGAAGGCCTGGCTGCGCTCGGCCATCAGCTGCTTGCGCTGGTGCATGGTTTGCACCACAAGCAATTCAGTGAGGCCGGCATGGCCCACCTCCAGCTGCATCAGCGACGCGGGGATCACGCCGACCACCGTGCCACCGGCGGCCAGCGTGGCGTCGGCCACCGCGCCCATCAGCCCGGCGCGGCCGCCGCCGTACACCAGGCACCAACCGCGCTGGCCGATGGCCGCGCCCAGGCGCTGCGCCAGGGCACGGTAGGCGGGCCGGGCGCCATCGCGCGAGCCGCAGTACACCGCCACCGAGAATGGCTTGCGCTTCATGCCAGCCAGCGCTGCACCAGCACCGTCGCCCACAGGCCGCCGCACCACAGCAGCGAAATCATCACCGCCGCGCTGCCGTAGTCCTTGGCGCGCTTGGCCAGGTCGTGCAGGTCGAACGACACCCGGTCGACCACCGCTTCGATGGCTGAATTCAGCAGCTCGACCACCATCACCAGCAGCACCGACCCGGTCAGCAGCGCCACCTCGGTCCAAGTGCGGCCGAGCCAGAACGCCGCCGGCAACAGCAACAGGGCCAACGCAGCCTCTTGCCGAAAAGCGCTTTCAAAGCGGAGCGCGGCACCAAAACCCTGCATTGAGTAACCGAAGGCGTGCAGCAGCCGGTCCAACCCGGTGCGGTGCTTGTGCGGATTGTTCATCCCTTCGATTTTGCCTCTGGCTTGCTGTCCACCAGGCGGGTGCCGCAGACCACGTCATGCCAGAACTGGCGGTCTGGCCGCAGCCAC
Source organism: Burkholderiaceae bacterium (assembly GCA_031398015.1). Taxonomy (GTDB): domain Bacteria; phylum Pseudomonadota; class Gammaproteobacteria; order Burkholderiales; family Burkholderiaceae_C; genus Pseudaquabacterium. The sequence continues at coordinate 5,955 of JANNMP010000742.1, read as the reverse complement.
GCCAGCGCCGCGTAGGCCAGCACACCGACCAACAGCGCTGCCGCAATTTCGCCTTTGCCACGCAGGCCAGCGCTGTACACCGCCGCCATGGCCGGCAGAAACCACAGCCAGGCCAGCGTGTAACGCAGCAAGGCCCGGGTTTGCGACACAAGCGCACCGTCGGCGGCCACCAGGCGGATGTGCCAGGCCTTCATGGCCACCGTCTGGCCGGCGCGCGACCAGAACCACGCGAAATAGATGCCCAGCACGACAAACAAAAACGCCATCAACCCGGCGCGGCCGTGCAAGGCATGGCGCTGCTGGGTCAGGCCCGAATACACCAGGCCCGCAATCATCACCACGCCGAACAGCAGCACACCCTCATAGACAAACGCTGCCAGCCGCCGCGCCAGCCCTGGCGTGGTCAGCGCAACGGGCTCGGTCATGGTTGCTGGCGCGGCGCTGATGCAGCGGCCTGCGGCCCACGCTGGGGCAGCAAGGTGTTGCGGTTCACCTGGTCAGGCTTGGCCGCGATCTTTGGCTGCCCTGGCTGCTGGTGCGCGGGTGGCGTGGCGGGCCGGGTCATCAGCGTGGTAGTGGCACCTGGCTTGGCCTGCACGATGGTGGGCGCCACGGGCTTGACCAGCGGCGCCGATGCTGCCGGGCGGGGTGCATCGGACGTTTTTTTGGGCACTGCCGCATTCAGTGGGGTGGCAGCACCAGGGCGTGGGCTTGTTTCGGCAGGCTTGGCACGCTCGGCCAGTGCACGCCGTTGCGCGTCGGGCAGGGCCTGGTAGGCGTCCCAGCGCTGCTGCTTCTCTTCGCGGCTGAGCTGCTTGGATTCCTGAAACGCCAGCCTGGCCTGGCCACGCTCAGACGGCGACATGCGCGCCCAGTCGGCCATGCGGTCTTGCACACGTTGGCGCTCTTCGGCCGGCATGCTGGGAAAGCGTGCTGCCACTTCGAGCCACTTGGCCCGGCGGCTGGCATCGATGGTGTGCCAGTCGCGCTGCAGTGGCGCCAGCACGCCGCGCTGCTGGGCGGTCAAGCTGGCCCAGGCCGGTCCGCCGGCATCAGCCACTGCAGTTGCCGGCGGCTTGGCCGGCTGCGCGCCGGCCGCTAGGCTGCCGAGCCCGAGCACTGCCGCCAGCAATGCATATGCCGGGAAAGAGCGTCCCAGAAAGATCACAACTCGGAAGGCATGCTCAGGGCGCCTCACCGTTGCGCAGGTATTCACTAAAGCCGGGGTCGCCGTAAGCAGTGGGCGGCAAGTCGTCAGCCAGCAGTGCACTGTCGATCTCGGCTGCCACTGCAATCTGCTGCAGGTCGTGGTGGTGCTGGATGTAGACCAGCCCGGCCACCAACACCACCAAGGGCAATGCCGAGACCAGGCGCAGCCAGACCGAAGGCGGCCCGCCAAGCGCGGCCACACGGCCCGACGCCAGCACAGCAGTGGCCGGCGCAAGCGCCGCAACCGTGCGGCGCGACGCCAGCGCGCGCTCGCGCGCAAAACGCAGCCGCTCAGCGATGTCATGCGGCAGCGCCTGCGCACTGCGGCTCAAATGGGCGGTGATGCGCAGGGCGAGCTGGCCCTCCAGGGCATCCAGCCTGGGTGCATGGCCGGCCATTGACGGTGGGTTGCGATTGCTTGTGTTCACGGCACGATTCCCTTGGTTCGAAGCGCCTTGGCCAAGGCATGAACCGCCCGGGAGCAATGTGTCTTGACACTGCCTTCAGAGCAGCCCATGGCAGCCGCAGTCTCTGCCGTGTCGAGCTCCTCCCAGTAACGCAGCAGGAAGGCCTCGCGTTGACGGGCCGGCAGTTCGGCAATCTGGCCCTCGATCAACAGCAAGATCTGTGACCGCGACACAGTATCGGCCGCGCTTTCAGCGCCCAGCATGCCGTCGGCTGATTCCAGGCTTTCCAGCAGGTCGAAATCCTCATTGCTGCCATCGACGTCAAAATCCGACATGTTCTGCAACACGGCCCTGCGCACCTTCTGGCGCCGGAACCAGTCCATCGTGGCGTTCGACAGGATGCGCTGGAACAGCAACGGCAACTCGGCCGGGGGGCGGTCGGCATAGTTCTCGGCCAGGCGGATCATGGCGTCCTGCACGATGTCGAGCGCTGCATCTTCGTCACGCACCGTGTACACAGTGCGTTTGAAGGCGCGTTTCTCAACACTTTTCAGGCAATCGGAGAGTTCTTTGTCGCTGGCCAAATGGGCTCCGGCGCTCGGGGCGGGCGGCGACCGAAATCGCGCTGGATTATGTCATCCGCCCGGGCGTGCACAGCGCTTGGGCGCCGGTGCACGCAACTGATGCGATACTGCACACCGCACACCGCATCATTGGTCTCAAGCAGGCCCACCGACCCCAGTGGGCCTTTGTTTTTGGATCGCGCAGGTGCCACATCCGCCTCACGAGGGCGCGAAGAGGCACACCGATGGATTTTCGTCAGAGAAATTCACAGAGGTTCTCAAATGGACATGTCTGCCGCAGAGGTCAAGCGCGCCGCAATGGCGCCGCCGCTCGCCCCCCCAACCCATCCGCCTGAGCTCAACGGCTCGGAAATCATGGTCCGCTGCCTGCAGGCAGAGGGCGTCAAGTTCATGTGGGGCTACCCCGGCGGGGCAGTGCTCTACATCTATGACGCGCTGTACAAGCAAGACACCATCCAGCACGTGCTGGTGCGCCATGAGCAAGCAGCCGTGCACGCGGCCGACGGCTACGCGCGCGCCACCGGCGAGGTGGGCGTGGCCCTGGTCACCAGCGGCCCGGGTGTGACGAATGCCGTCACAGGCATTGCCACCGCCTACATGGATTCGATCCCGATGGTGATCATCACCGGCCAGGTGCCAACGCCCGCAATCGGGCTCGACGCCTTCCAGGAATGCGACACCGTGGGCATCACCCGCCCCATCGTCAAGCACAACTTCCTGGTCAAGGATGTGCGTGACCTGGCGCTGACGATGAAAAAAGCGTTCCACATCGCCCGCACCGGGCGCCCGGGCCCGGTGGTGGTAGACATTCCGAAAGACGTGTCGCTGAAGACCTGCCCCTATGTCTACCCCGACCGGGTGGAGATGCGCTCATACAACCCGGTGAAAAAGGGCCACGGCGGCCAGATCCGCAAGGCCATGCAGCTGTTGCTGACCGCCAAGCGGCCCTACATCTATGCCGGCGGTGGCGTGATCCTGGGCAACGCCTCGGCCGAGTTGCGTGAGCTGTCTGATCTGCTGGGCTATCCCTGCACCAACACCTTGATGGGCCTGGGCGCCACGTCGGCGGCCGACCCCAAGTTCCTTGGCATGCTGGGCATGCACGGCACTTACGAGGCCAACATGACGATGCAGCACTGTGATGTGCTGATTGCTGTGGGCGCACGCTTCGACGACCGGGTGATCGGCAACCCCAAACACTTTGCATCGGTCGAGCGCAAGATCATCCACATCGACATCGACCCGTCGTCGATCAGCAAGCGGGTGAAGGTCGACATCCCCATCGTCGGCGACACCAAGGACGTGCTGCAGGAGATGATCGCCTTCGTCAAGGACAGCCCGCTGCGCGCCGACGTGCAGGCGCTGTCGGCCTGGTGGGGCCAGATCAACGAATGGCGCAAGCGCGAATGCCTGGCCTACAAGAACAGCGCCGACGTGATCAAGCCGCAGTTCGTGGTCGAAACACTGTGCGAGCTGACCAAGGACATCGACACCTACATCACCAGCGATGTCGGCCAGCACCAGATGTGGGCGGCGCAGTACTACCGCTTCATGCAGCCGCGGCGCTGGATCAATTCCGGCGGCCTGGGCACGATGGGCGTGGGCCTGCCGTATGCCATGGGCATCAAGCTGGCGAAGCCCAAGTCAGAGGTGTTCTGCATCACTGGCGAAGGCTCGATCCAGATGTGCATCCAGGAGCTGTCGACCTGCCTGCAGTACAAGACGGCGGTGAAGGTGGTGTCGCTGAACAACCGCTACCTGGGCATGGTGCGGCAGTGGCAGCAGCTGGACTACGGCGGCCGCTACTCGCACAGCTACATGGATGCGCTGCCCGATTTTGTGAAGCTGGCCGAAGCCTACGGCCATGTCGGCATCAAGATCGAGAAGCCGTCTGAAGTGGAGCCGGCGCTCAAGGAAATGATCCGCCTGAAGGACCGCACTGTCTTCCTGGACGTGCGCACCGACCAGACCGAAAACGTCTGGCCGATGGTGCAGGCGGGCAAGGGCATCACCGAGATGCTGCTGGGGTCCGAGGACTTGTGACCGGCTGAAGGCCAGCCAGGCTGCTGCGGTCACCGCCGCTGCAGCCGGGGCTTGCCGACAGGCCGGTGCCAACCCGGACCAGATTGAAATCCAACGCTCAATGGGCGTGGCCAAGGGCCCGCGGTGACCGCTGCCGGCTTGAAGAACCCGCCCCAAGGAAAAGCGCATGAAACACATCATTGCCGTGCTGCTCGAAAACGAGCCTGGCGCGCTGTCGCGTGTGGTGGGGCTGTTTTCCGCCCGCGGCTACAACATCGAGAGCTTGACGGTGGCGCCCACCGAGGACGCCAGCCTGTCGCGCATGACCATCGTCACCACCGGCAGCGACGAGGTCATCGAGCAGATCACCAAGCACCTGAACCGCCTGATCGAGGTGGTGAAGGTGGTTGACCTGACCGAAGGCAGCTACACCGAGCGTGAGTTGATGCTGATCAAGGTGCGCGCGGTCGGCAAGGAGCGCGAGGAGATGAAGCGCATGGCCGACATCTTTCGCGGCCGCATCATCGATGTGACCGAAAAGAGCTACACGCTGGAGCTGACCGGCGACGCCGGCAAGCTCGATGCCTTCATCGAGGGCATTGACCGCACGGCGATCCTGGAGACGGTGCGCACCGGCGCCAGCGGCATCGGCCGCGGCGAGCGCATCCTTCGGGTCTGAACCACCACCCCCACCGCACACCGACCCCCAACACTGGAGAACCCCATGAAGGTCTATTACGACAAGGACGCCGATCTCAGCCTCATCAAGGGCAAGAACGTCACCATCATCGGCTATGGCTCGCAAGGCCATGCCCACGCCCAGAACCTGAATGATTCGGGCGTCAAGGTCACGGTCGGCCTGCGCAAGGGCGGGGCCAGCTGGTCCAAGGCCGAGAAGGCCGGCCTGAAGGTGGCCGAGATCGCCGATGCGGTGAAGAGTGCAGACGTGGTGATGATCCTGTTGCCCGACGAGCAGATCGCCGCTGTGTACAACGCCGATGTGCACAGCAACATCAAGGTCGGCGCATCACTGGCGTTTGCCCATGGCTTCAATGTGCACTACGGCCAGGTCGTGCCGCGTGAGGACATCGACGTCTGGATGGTGGCGCCCAAGGCCCCCGGCCACACGGTGCGCAACACCTACACGCAAGGCGGCGGCGTGCCACACCTGATCGCCGTGCATGCCGACAAGACCGGCAAGGCGCGTGACCTGGCGCTGAGCTATGCCGCAGCCAACGGTGGCGGCAAGGCCGGCATCATCGAGACCAACTTCCGCGAAGAGACCGAGACCGATTTGTTCGGCGAGCAGGCGGTGCTGTGCGGTGGCACGGTGGAGCTGATCAAGGCGGGCTTCGAGACCCTGGTGGAAGCCGGCTACGCACCCGAGATGGCCTACTTCGAGTGCCTGCATGAGCTGAAGCTGATCGTCGACCTGATCTATGAAGGCGGCATCGCGAACATGAACTACTCGATCAGCAACAACGCTGAATACGGCGAGTACGTGACCGGCCCGAAGATCGTGACCGAGGCCACCAAGCAGGCGATGCGCCAGTGCCTGAAGGACATCCAGACCGGTGAATACGCCAAGAGCTTCCTGCTGGAAAACCGTGCCGGCGCGCCTACGCTGCTGAGCCGCCGCCGCCGCCTGACCGCCGAACACGACATCGAGGTGGTGGGCGAGAAGCTGCGCGCGATGATGCCCTGGATCAAGGCCAACAAGCTGGTGGACAAGA
>JANNMP010000711.1:0-2792 GCA_031398015.1 Burkholderiaceae bacterium | reverse complement strand
AACTGCTGCTGCGGCCCCCCTACTATGACATCTCGCCCTACAACACCGCCGACCTGCGCAGGGTGGCCGGCCTTGTGCGCACCTGGTTGAGCGAGATGAACGAGGTGCTGGGCCTGAATGAAAGCGGCAGGCGCAGCGCCGCCACCGAGCTGATGCTCAGCGGCATCGGCCGCGACGAGATGGTGGCCATCCGCGCCGTGGCCGAACGCATGCTGGCGCGCGAGAACGCCCGCGTGGCCGCCGGCCGCCGGTTGGTGTTCGACTCACTCTGGGCCGCCCGGATGGGCATTGCCGGCGTCACCGTGGTCAGCCTGCTGCTGTTGGGCTTGGTGCTGCGCCAGCGCCGCCAGGCCGACGCCCAGCGCCTGGCGCAGCAGCAGGCCATCCGCGCCGAGCGTGACCGGCTGGAGATGGAAGTGCAGCACCGCACCACCGAACTGACCAGCCTGGCGCGCCACCTGGAAACCGCACGCGAAGACGAGCGGGCGCGCTTGGCACGCGACCTGCACGACGAGCTGGGCGCGCTGCTGACCGCCGCCAAGCTGGACGTGGCGCGGCTGCGCCCCGGCCTGCAGAAAGCCGCGCCAGAGCTGCTGCCGCGGGTGGCGCACCTGGTGGACACGCTCAACAGCGGCATTGCACTGAAGCGCCGCATCATCGAAGACCTGCGCCCGTCCAGCCTGGACAACCTGGGCCTGCTGCCGGCACTCGAGATCCTGTGCAGCGAGTTTGCCGAGCGCGCGCAGTTGCAGGTGTACACCGCGCTGGCGCCAGTGGCCATGTCGGACAGGGCCGAGCTGACAGCGTTTCGGCTGGTGCAGGAATCGCTGAACAACATCGCCAAGCATGCGCGTGCAAAGCAGGTGACGGTGCGCGTGGCCGCGCAGGGCGACATGGCCGCCATCAGCGTGCAGGACGACGGCGTGGGCTTCGACCCCGGCCACATGCAAGTGGGCAGCCAGGGCCTGGTGGGCATGCGCTACCGGGTGCAGGCCGAGGGTGGGCAGCTGTCGATCGAGGCCGCGCCCGAGCGTGGCGCACGGGTGCTGGCGTTGCTGCCCCTGGTGGCCACACCGGCCCCACAGCCAGCGCCCGAGCCCAGCGCCGCAGCCGGCTGACGGCCGCGCCCACCCCGGGCGGCAGAATGGGCGATGCCCATGCCGCCAGGCACCCCGCAACCGGCCGCAGGCAGCGCAGCGGCCCCTGCCCCCGCCGGGCCCAGCGCCGCGCACGCCAAGACTGCACCGCAACGGGCGCTGGACAAGCTGGGCCTGCGGCGCGACGTCGACCTGGCGCTGCACCTGCCGATGCGCTACGAGGACGAAACCCGCATCACGCCGATTGCCAGCAGCCCCGACGGCGAGCCGGTGCAGATCGAAGGCGTGGTGACGGAATGCCGCATCGAGCAGCGCAGCCGGCGCCAACTGCTGGTGCGCCTGGCCGACGCCAGCGACAGCCTGCTGCTGCGCTTTTTGAACTTCTACCCCAGCCACCTGAAGACACTGGCCGTGGGTGCGCGCGTGCGCGTGCGCGGCGAGGCACGCAACGGCTTTTTCGGCCGCGAGATGGTGCATCCGGTCTTCAAGGCGGTGGACGACAACACGCCGCTGGCGACCGCGCTGACACCCGTCTACCCCACCAGCGCGCAATTGCCGCAGGCTTATTTGCGCAAGGCCGTGGCCAGCGCGCTGCAGCGCGCGCCGCTGGACGAGCTGCTGCCGCCCGGCTGCCTGCCGCCCGGCCTGCCCACGCTGCGCCAGGCCCTGCAGCACCTGCACCAGCCCGCGCCCGATGTGCCACTGGCCACGCTGGACGACCGCAGCCACCCAGCCTGGCAGCGGCTGAAGTTCGAGGAGCTGCTGGCCCAGCAGCTGTCGCAGCTGACCGCCCAGCGCCAGCGCCAGCGCCTGCGCGCGCCGCGCCTGCAAGCCGTGCCGGGCGGCCTGGCCGATGCGTTGCTGGCGGCCCTGCCGTTTGCGCTGACCGCCGCGCAGCAGCGGGTGGGCGCCGAGATCGCCGCTGATCTGGGGGCTTCAGCGGGCCCCGACGGCGATGCCAGCCCGATGCACCGGCTGCTGCAGGGCGACGTGGGATCGGGCAAGACGGTGGTGGCGGCGCTGGCAGCCGCGTTGGCCATCGACAACGGCTGGCAATGCGCGCTGATGGCACCCACTGAATTGCTGGCCGAGCAGCACTTTGCCAAGCTTGTGTTGTGGCTGGCGCCGCTGCTGGCGCCGCGTGGCCAGAGCATTGCCTGGCTCACCGGTAGCCGCAAGGGCAAGGCCCGCCAGCGCATGGTCGATGCCGTGGCCAGCGGCGCGGCGGCGCTGGTGGTGGGCACCCATGCGGTGATCCAGGACGGCGTGCACTTTGCGCGCCTGGGCCTGGCGGTGATCGACGAGCAGCACCGCTTCGGCGTTGCCCAGCGGTTGGCGCTGCGCCGCAAGCTGGCCGTCCAGCAGCTGGAGCCGCACCTGCTGATGATGAGCGCGACGCCGATCCCGCGCACGCTGGCGATGAGCTACTTTGCCGACCTGGATGTCAGCACCATCGACGAACTGCCGCCCGGGCGCACGCCGGTCGTCACCAAACTGTTTGCCGACGAACGGCGGCCGCAGGTGATCGCACGCATTGCCGACGCCGTGGCCCAGGGCCGGCAGGTGTACTGGGTGTGCCCGCTGGTCGAGGAGAGTGAGCACCTGGACTTGCAAAACGCCACCGAGACCCATGTGCAACTCAGCGCCGCGCTACCCGGGCAGATGGTGGGCCTGCTGCACGGGCGTTTGCCGGCG
>JANNMP010000688.1:0-7259 GCA_031398015.1 Burkholderiaceae bacterium | reverse complement strand
GGAGTTGTCACCGTCGTAGATGAAGAACACGTGGTTGGGCGAGCCGACCATGTCGAAGTTGAGGTACAGCGCGATCTTCGCCTTCTCCTGTGCGCTCAACCCGGCAACGTAAGCGGTCGATCCGACCAGCACCGATTCTTCCGCGCCCCACCAGGCGAAGCGCAGCTTGTTGCGCGGCTTGACCTTGGCCATCTGCAGTGCCGTCTCGAGGACCGCAGCGCTGCCCGAGCCGTTGTCGTTGATGCCGGGGCCGCGTTGCACCGAGTCAAGGTGTGCGCCCGCCATCACCACGTTGTTCGGGTCGCCATCGCGTGACTCGGCGATCACGTTGTACTGGGTGACTTGCTGAGGTGAGTCGAGGCGAACCTGCGCCGCCGCGCCAGGCTGGGCAAGCGCTGTGCCATCGGCGAACGACGCGCCGACAACCGGGATCAGCGCGGCCGATGGCGCCAGCGTGCCGACGATCAGCGGCTCGCGCTCGGGCGTGTTGCCCTGGTTGAAGATGATCACGGCCGATGCGCCCGCGGCCTGCGCATTGAGCGCCTTCGCCGCAAAGCTGCAGGTGCCACGCTGCACCAGCGCGATGTTGCCGGCCGGGAAACCGGCAAAGTCGGCCGCCTCGCAGCCGCTGGTGTTGGCGCGCGGCAGCGCCAGATTGATGTCCACTGCAGTGACATTGGCGCGCACATCGCCGAAGCCAGTGCCGGTAAAAGCGCCCGAATCGTAGGTGGCAGCCAGCGGTGCGGTCTGGCGCAGCAGCGGCAGCGCGACATAGGTGAACGGAAACGCATTCAGCGTCACCGAGTAGCCGGCGGCCGTCATCTTGGCAACGATGTACTGCACGCTCTGGTCATAGCCCGGCGTGCCGGCGGCGCGCACACCGCCGTTGGCGTCGGCAATCGCCTGCAGCGCCGCCTGGTGGCTGCGCACGCCGCCGAGCGTGACGCACTGCAGCAGCTTGTCGTGGGTGTTGTTGACACGGCTGGCACAGGCTGCGTCGTCGGCAGCCAGCGCGCGCGCATCGCCGAGCGCCGCCACCTGTGAATCAGCGGGTTCGCCGCCGCCGCCGCACGACGCGACGAGCAGCGTGGCGGCGATTGCCAGCGCAGACAGGCCTGTCGAGCGCTGTGCACCGTGTGCCTGGACGGAGAGTTTCATGTCGTTCCTCGCTCGGGCACGCAAGGCCCTTGTCGCTTGTCGATCACACCAAAGCACAGGGCTGCTGCGCAAGCACATTCCGCAGCAACGGCAGCGGGTCATGCAGCGTACGCCGCTGTTGGCCACACCGACACCCTCCCGAACGCGGGAGCGGGTTTGCTCGGGTCAGGCCCCAGCACCTGCTGTGCTCACCCCGGCGCCACCACCCCGCCCAAGCTGAACCGCACCACCGCCTGGCTTGGCGCGGCCGGCAGGTCGGCGCCGCCGCCCACCCACAGCCAGCGCACCGGGTGGCGGAAATCCTGGTGGCGCTGCCACAGCGCGGCCAGCGCCAGGCGCAGTGCCACATGGTCGGCAGCGTCGGCCAGCACCAGGGTGGCGCGGCGCGGCATCCAGTCGAACTGCAGGCGGCGCAGCGCCGGTGGCGCGCTCAAGGCCCAGCCGGCGTCCCAGGGGTCGTCGGCGTGGCGGGCGCGCCAGGGGCGGGCGTCGTTGAATTTGGCTTTGAGCCGCCAGGCCAGGCCGGCGGCGCGGGTGGGCATGGCATCCAGCCGCGAGCCGCCGTCGATCTGGCGCGCAAAGGCATCGGCCCAGGCCGCCAGGGCCAGGGCGTCGGCGCCGCTGGCGCCACGCAATGCGCCCACCGTCAGGCGCACCTGCAACCTGGGCACGGCGCCTTGGTGGCACCACAGCGTCAGCGCGCGGGCGGTCAAGGCCTGGGCCGCCAGGCGGCTGCGCTCGCCGGGCATGGCCGCCGGTGGGCGCAGCGCCTCGCCGTCAAAGCCCGCGCCCAGGGCCGCCAGGTAGTCGGCCAGCTTCATCGGGTGTCGCGGCGGTTGTGCAGGCACGCGGGCGCGGTTGGCACGCTGGCATGTGGTTTGGCCGCAGCGGGGGTGGTTGGCGGCGTGGACTGCATGGCGGGCAATTGTCGCGTCAGCACAGGCTGGTCAAAACAGCGTGATGCCAGGCATTGCCAGGCATTGCCGGGCAATGAGGCGCTGCGGCCTGGTGTGTGGGCCCGGCCGGCGCCTCAACGCCTTTTTTTGTGGCGCGACAGGAACAGCGCACGCAGGTTCACTTCACGCGGGCCGGGCACCAGCTCGACGGCATCGCCTGCCTGCAGCCGGCCGGGCTGCATCACCGCCAGGTAGGCCCCGCACCAGCCTGATTGGGTCATCAGGCTGCTGGCTTGGGCAAACCCCATCGCCGCGTTGAACTTGAAGCAGGGGTTGCGCGGCTCGCTCACTGCCAGCTCGCAGCCGGGCAGGCGCAGGCGGTCGCCGATCCACAGCTGGGTTTCGTCCAGGCCGTCAACGGTGAGGTTCTCGCCCAGGCTGCCGTGCGGCAGCGCGGCGTCGGCAGCGGCCACGCCGGCCTGGGCCCGCACCGTCTGCCAGAACGGGTAATGCAGCAGCGGGTACAGGTACACCGCCTTGCTCAGGCCACCGTGCACGCTGGGGTCAGCCTGCTCGTCACCGTCCAGCCCCAACGGGCCCACCGCCACCGGGCCTGCCACCGGCTGCTTGCCGATGGCGGTGCGCACGCTGCGGCCCTGGATCAAGCGCACGGCGGCGCGGGCGGTGTTGACACTGACGATGTGCATGGCGCTGCCGTTTCACGGTGGTGGCTCGGATGCGCCAATTCTGGCTGCCGCCACCCGTCCCCCGCACAGCGCAGACCTGTGCATCAGTTCATACGGAATCTGCATGACCCCCACAGACCCGATGGTGACCACCGGATTACACTGATTTGACAATGCGCCAGCCGCACACCCAGCGGCGCGGTGGTCAGGCGGCGGAGCAACCCCTTCGTGACTGCCGATGGCGGCCCCGGCACCTTTGTTGGCCCCGACCGCCTCCGCCCACCACCCAACCCCGTCCAACCCCGCGCGGCATTGCAAGAGCCTCGTCGGCAGCGCCACCGGCGGCGCTCCTGCAATCCCGTCTTCAAACCCCAGCCTGCAATGGAGCCCCCGATGAACCAGCCCGTGATGGAAGGCCTGCGCCTGAATATCCCAGCGTACGTGCAGCATGCCCGCCTGGTGGCCTGGGTGGCCGAGATGGCCGCCCTGACCGAAGCCGCAGCGGTGCACTGGTGTGACGGCAGCGCCGCCGAATACGACCGCCTCTGCGCCGAGCTGGTGGCAGCCGGCACCTTCAAGAAGCTCAACCCCGCGCTGCGGCCCAACAGTTACCTGGCGCTGAGCGACCCCGGTGACGTGGCCCGGGTTGAAGACCGCACCTTCATCTGCAGTGCGCAGCAAGACGACGCCGGCCCCACCAACCACTGGATGGCGCCGGCGGCGATGCGCGCGATCCTGCAGCATGGCCAGGCCGATGGCACGCCGGCGCTGTTCAAGGGCTGCATGCGTGGCCGCACGATGTATGTGGTGCCGTTCTCGATGGGCCCGCTGGGCTCGCCCATTGCCCACATCGGCGTGGAGCTGAGTGACAGCGCCTACGTGGCGGTGAACATGCGCACCATGACGCGCATGGGCCGCGCGGTGTTTGACATGCTGGGCAGCGACGGCCACTTCGTGCCCTGCATGCACAGCGTGGGTGCGCCCCTGCAGCCGGGTGAAACAAGCGCCGCCTGGCCCTGCAACAGCACCAAATACATCGTTCACTACCCCGAGACGCAAGAGATCTGGAGCTACGGCTCGGGCTACGGCGGCAATGCCCTGCTGGGCAAGAAGTGTTTTGCGCTGCGCATCGCCAGCACCATGGGCCGCAACGCTGCCGAAGGGCCCGCCGGCAACCCAGGCTGGCTGGCCGAGCACATGCTGATCCTGGGTGTCACCAGCCCCAGCGGCCAGAAGCGCCATGTGGCCGCCGCCTTCCCCAGCGCCTGCGGCAAGACCAACTTTGCGATGCTGGTGCCGCCGGCCGAGTTGGGTGGCTGGCAAGTCACCACCATCGGCGACGACATCGCCTGGATCAAGCCCGACGCGTCAGGCCGGCTGATGGCGATCAACCCCGAGGCGGGGTATTTCGGCGTGGCCCCTGGCACCAACAGCAAAACCAACCCGAACTGCATGGCCACGCTCAAGCGGGACGTGATCTTCACCAACGTGGCGCTCACCGACGACGGTGATGTGTGGTGGGAAGGCATCGACGGCCCCACACCCGCACACCTGATTGACTGGCAAGGCAGGCACTGGACACCGGACATCGCCAAGGACACTGGTGCCAAGGCGGCGCACCCCAATTCACGCTTCACGGTGGCTGCCATCCACAACCCGGCACTCGACGCCGATTGGGACAACGCTGGCGGCGTGCCGATCGACGCCTTCATCTTCGGCGGCCGGCGCAGCAACACCGTGCCCTTGGTGACCGAAGCCCGCAGCTGGGCCGAGGGCGTGTACATGGCCGCCACCATGGGCAGCGAAACCACCGCCGCCGCCGCTGGCCAGCAGGGCGTGGTGCGGCGTGATCCGTTTGCGATGCTGCCCTTCATCGGCTACCACATGGGGGACTATTTCGGCCACTGGCTGAAGCTGGGCGAACGCCTGGCCGCCAGCGGCGCAACGCTGCCGAAGATCTTCTGCGTCAACTGGTTCCGCAAGGGCGACAACGGCCAGTTCGTCTGGCCCGGCTACGGCGACAACATGCGCGTGCTGCAGTGGGTGCTGGGCCGGGTGGAGGGCACGGCCGGCGGTGACGAGACATTCCTGGGCACAAGCCCGCGCTATGACGATTTGAACTGGGCCGGGCTCGATTTCAGCCGCGCGACGTACCACACCGTGATGTCGATCGACCGCAGCGCCTGGGTGACCGAGCTGGGCCTGCATGCCGACTTGTTCCAGCAACTGGCGAGCCGGCTGCCGCCGCAACTGCTGGCGATCAAGGCGCAACTCCAGGCCAGGCTGACCGGCTGACGCGAGACCGGGCCCCTAAGATGCAGCCGCATATGCGGCTGCAGTTGTTCTCTGACCTCCACCTCGAAACCGAGGCCTTCGACCCCCGGCCAGCGCCAGGGGCTGAATTGCTGGTCTTGGCCGGTGATATCGACAGCAGCTGGGACGCGCTGGCGCGTTTTGCCGGCTGGCCGCAGCCGGTGCTGATGGTGGCCGGCAACCATGAGTTCGACAGCCGCGACCTGCGCCACAGCTGGGCCGACCTGCGCGCCCACTGCGCGGGCCACGGCATCCGCCTGATCGAGCGCGAGAGTGTGGTGCTGACCAGCGCCGCCGGCCAGCGGGTGCGCTTTGTGGGCACGGTGCGCTGGTGTGATTTCGATCTGTTCGGCGCTGCCGGGCGTGAGCGCGCCATGCGCGCGGCCGGCTACTTTCTCGACCTGATGGGCTCGGCGATCAACGCCGCCGCACTGACCCCGGCGCTGCTGCGCGACGAGGCCCTGGCCTGCCGCGCCTGGCTGGCGGCCGAGCTGCAGCGCCCCAACCCCGGCGCGGCAGCCGGCGGTTGGGATGCGACCGTGGCCATCACCCATTTCGCGCCCAGCCTGCGCAGCGCCGACCCACGCTTTGGCAAGCAGCCGGGCACGGCCAGCTTCTGCAATGCCGACGACGATTTGATCCCGCTGGCCGACCTGTGGCTGCACGGCCACCTGCACTGCCGCCATGACTACAACGTGGCGCGCCCCGGCCGCGCGCCGACCCGGGTGGTCAGCCAGGCGATGGGCCTGCTGCGCAAGGGTGAGGCTGACGGCTTCGACCCGGGCAAGCTGATCATGGTGCCGCCAGCTTGAGCCTGGGGCCCCGGGCGCGGTGCGACACTGGCCTGCCCCCGCCACAGCACAAGGAGACTGGCCATGAAGATCCTCGTTCCCGTTGACGGCAGCACTTTCAGCAAGCACATGCTGGCTTACCTGGCCGCGCATGACGAATGGCTCGGTGCGGCGCACCGCTACACCGTGCTGCATGTGGCCACGCCCGTGCCGCCGCATGCGGCAGCCGCGCTCGACAAAAGCCTGCTGCAATCGCACTACGACGACGAAAGCGAGAAGGTGTTCAAGCCGATCCGCACGTTCTTTGCCAAGCAGAACATCACGGCCAACTTTGTCGCCAAGGTGGGCTCGGCCGCCGACACCATTGCTGCCATGGCCACCAAGGGCGATTTCGACCTGCTGATGATGGGCTCGCACGGTCACGGCCTGCTGGCCAACCTGGTGCTGGGCTCGGTCACCACCAAGGTGATGGCCAAGTGCGGCACACCGGTGCTGATCATCCGGTAGGCGCTTGTCAGGCGCTTGTTCGGCGCTTGTTAGGCACTTGTCAGGCGCTAGTTAGACGCCTGTGCCGCCTGCTTGCGCCCCCCGGTCGCGCAAGCCGTCAAAGCAAGTCAGCATCACCCAGTCGACGATCTGCGCGTCACTGTGGCTGCCGCCGGCTTTCAGGAAGCCCAGCACTGGGTCACAGGCGCGGGCGAAGATGGTGTAGAGCACCGCCTCGGGCGGCAGCGCCGGGTTGACAGCGCCGTCGGCCTGGGCCGCGACGATCCATTCACCCAATTGGTCACTCAGCCGCATCAGGCCGTCCATGTAGCCCTGGTGGGCGATCAGCGCATGGCGCAGCGTTGAATTTTCCGCCGGCAGCGTGGGCATTTCACCGGCCAGCTGGGTCTGCAGCGTCCAGCGGGTGATGGCCATCAGCTTGTCGATGGCGCGGGCGCCGGGCCGGGCCTGCTCGGCCTGGGCCTGGGCCAGTGCCAGGTCCATCATCTGCACCATGGCGGCAGCGGCTAACGCCTCTTTGGACGCGAAGTGCTTGTACAGGCTGGCCTTGGCGATGCCCACTTCGGCAGCCACTTCGTCGACCGTCATCTGGTCGAAGCCCTTTTCGGCCAGCAGGCGCTTGACCGTGGCAATGATGGCGTCCTCGCGGGCGAGGTGCACTTTCTGCCGGAAGCTGAGGCGGGTCACATTGCCATTCTAGACGGCGGGTGCAAAAACAGACTGGTCAGGTCAACTGGTGACTTCGCGGTGTTTGACGCAGACCACTTGGCGTGGCCAGGCGTGGTCAGCGCAGGCTGGTTGGCTGCAGCCAACGCGGCAGCCAGAAGCGGCGCGCTCGCACGCTGCCTGCAGCGGGCTGCATGTGGTCACGCTCGTCCAGCCATTGCTCCATGCCGAAGGCCGTGCCC
>JANNMP010000681.1:0-2025 GCA_031398015.1 Burkholderiaceae bacterium | reverse complement strand
CACTGCTTGACGGCCCAGCACGAGCGCGCATGCGCCGCCACACGTTTGCCCCAGGCCTTGGCTTCTTCGACGCAGACGCGGATCTCTTCCTCGGTGAACTGGCTCATCTCGCTGGGCATGCCGGTGATCGATTCGCCCGAGAGATTGATCTTGATCGAGTCGACCCCGTACTTGGCGAACATGCGCACGCAGCGGCGCATTTCCTCGGCGCCGCTGACGATGGCGCCGAAGGCGAACTCCGGCTGCGGCAGGTGCGGCGCGGTGGTGTCGCCCAGGCCACCGGGCACGGTGATTTCCTGGCTGGCAGCCAGGTAGCGTGGGCCGACGATGGTGCCGTCGTTGATGGCGTTGCGGATCACCACATCCAGGCGTGGCTTGGCCGCTGCTGCGCCAACGCACGATGTCCAGCCCATGTCCAGATATTTGCGCGCCACTTCGGCGCACCACAGGATGTGTTCTTCGGGCGGCATGCGCTGGATCGCGTCCAGGCTGGGCTGGTCATTCCAGCTGAAATGGGTGTGGGCCTCGACCATGCCCGGCATCAGGAAGGCGCCGGCGCCGTCGATCACTTGGGCGCCCGCCACCGGCGGGCTGCGCTGGCCGTGGCTGGTCTTGACCACCCGGCTGATCTTGTTGCCCTGCACCAGCACGTCACCGGTGAAGGGTGCCTCACTACCACCGTCGAAAATGCGCACATTGCTGTAGAGAACATCGGCCATGGCTGGGTCTTTCAGCGTTGGGCGGCCAAAAAATCACGCAGAGCGGCCTGGCATTCGGCCGCACGCTCGATGGGTGTCCAGTGGCCGCAGCGTGGCAGCACCAGCACCTGGGTGCTGCGTGCCGCGTGCAAGCGCTCGGCCATGCTGCGCACCGCTTGTGGTGGCGCCACGCCGTCGTCGCTGCCGGTGACCAGCAGCACCGGGCAGGTGATGGTCTCGATGCGCGCTGCTTCGGCCTCGGCCAACGCGTCACAGGTGCGGGCGTAGGCCTCGGCGCCCTGGCGCATCAGGCTCTCGCGCACAAAGGCCACGGCCAGCGGCTGGGTGCGGTGTGTGTCGGCCGACAGTGCGGCATGGACCAGCGTATTGCTGATGTCGTGCATGCCCGCCGCGCCTTCACTGCGCGCCTTGGCAGCACGCTGGCGCAGCGCCACGCGCGCCGCATCGGCCGGCGCCATCAGCGGGCCGAACAGCGCCAGGCAACGCACCAGCGCCGGTGCCGCCACCGCAATGTGTTGGCAGACGATGCTGCCCAGTGAATGGCCGACAAAGTGCGCGCGGCTAACGCCCAGCCTCACGCACGCAGCCTGCACCGCATCGGCAAAGCGCTGGATCGAAAACGCACCTTCGGCATGTTGTGACCGGCCGCTGCCCGGCAGATCGACACGCAGCACGCGGTGGCGCGCCAGCACCGGCATCAGCGGCGTGAAGGTGTTGCTGCTGCCACCCAGGCCATGCACGCAGACAACGGCGTCGCCGTCGCCGTCGTCTTCAATCACCATGCGGTCGATGCTGTGCAGGGCCATGGGATCGGTCTCGTCAGACAAACCGGTTCTCGATGGCACCGATGCCGTCGATCTCGATGCGCACCACATCGCCCGCGCGCAACCACTGCGGCGGCGTCATGCCCATGCCGACGCCGGCCGGTGTGCCGGTGGCAATCACATCGCCAGGGTGCAGCGTGATGCCACGCGAGCAGGTCTCGACCAGCGTGGCGATGTCGAAGATCAGGTCACGGGTGTGGCCGTCCTGGCGCAGCTGGCCATTGACCCAGCCGCGCACCCGGGTGTTGCGGCCGTCCAGTTCATCAGCGGTGGTGATGCACGGGCCCATCGGGCAGAAGGTGTCGAAGCTCTTGCCCAAATCCCATTGCTGGTGGCGCATCTGCACGTCACGCGCGGTCACGTCGTTGACCACGGTGCAGCCAAACACATGGTCGATGGCGCGCGAGCGCGGGATGTTGATGCCGCCACGGCCGATGACCACCGCCAGCTCACTCTCGTAGTCGATCTGGCTGGACACCTCG
>JANNMP010000615.1:0-6880 GCA_031398015.1 Burkholderiaceae bacterium | reverse complement strand
GGGCACGGTGCTGATCCTCCTGTCGGCCGTGCTGACGATCTGGTCCATGGTGTATTACCTGCGGCGCGCCTTGCCTGACATCCGGGCCAACGCACGATGAGTGTGGTGGCGGCCGGCCGCCAGCAGGCGCTGCTGGCCGCCATGCCCTGGGTGTTCGTGGCAATCTGGAGCACCGGCTTCGTGGTGGCGCGGCTGGCCATGCCGCATGCGCCGCCGCTGGGTTTTCTGGCCTGGCGTTATGCCGTCTCGCTGCTGGTTTTCGGCGTGTGGATCGCGCTGGCGCGCGCCGCCTGGCCGCAGGGGCGCTGGCAATGGGGCCATCTGGCCGTCAGCGGTGTGCTGATGCATGCCGGCTACCTGGGCGGCGTGTGGGCGGCGGTGCGCCAGGGCATGCCGGCAGGCACGGCGGCACTGGTGGTCGGCTTGCAGCCGCTGCTGACCGCGCTGTGGGTCAGCCGCAGCGTTGGTGTGGCTGCCGGTGCGGATGCCGGTGCGGCTGCCGGTGTGGCTGCCGGTGTGGCTGCCAATGTGGACGCGGGCATTGGCACGGCAGCCGCGCAGCCAGCGGTGTCGCGCAGCCAGTGGCTGGGCCTGCTGCTGGGCCTGGCCGGGCTGTTGGCGGTTGTCTGGCCCAAGCTGCGCCTGGGTGAGGTGACCGGCGCCAACCTGTTGCTGGCGCTGCTGGCGCTGGCCAGCATCACCGTGGGCACGCTGTACCAGAAGCGCCATGTGGTCAGCACAGATGTACGCACCGGCAACTTTGTGCAACTGTTGGCAGCGTTGCTGGTCACCGCGCCGCTGGCCGCGCTGGAGCCAGGCGCGCTGCATTGGCACCCCGACCTGCTGCTGGCGCTGGCCTGGTCGGTGCTGGTGCTCACGCTGGGTGGCAGCTCGCTGCTGATGGTGCTGATCCAGCGTGGTGCGGCCACCCGGGTCACCAGCCTGCTGTACCTGGTGCCGCCCTGCACCGCGCTGTTGGCCTGGTGGCTGTTTGACGAGCGCATGGCCGCCAGCGGCTGGGCCGGCATGGCCTTGTGCGCCGTTGGCGTGGGCCTGGTGCTGCGCCCACACACGCCGCTGCCGGGCCGGGGCTGAGCAGGAATTCACGGCCCCTGTCATCCCCGGGAATGCGATGCCCTGGCAGCCCGACTTGCGGGGTGGCGAATCCACCTAAACTGCGCCCCTCGCGCTTGACAGTGCCGGGGCCGGCCGATGTAATGAATTTGACTTCTGGCCTGTGCCGCACCGCGCCGAGACAGTGTCCAAGCAAGTGCCCGAGCATGCGCCCAGCCATTGCGCGGCAAACCCGCCAAGCTGGGCCAAAGCCAGGCTCGACGTGCACCAAAGAGACACCTTTGACAGGGGGCAGTTTGTGAACAAAGCTGAGCTGATCGACCACATCGCCAAGCAGGCCGACATCTCCAAGGCCGCTGCCACGCGTGCGCTGGAGGCCGTGATCGGCGGCGTCAAGACCACCCTGAAGAAAAACGGCAGCGTGTCCATCGTCGGCTTCGGCACCTTTGCCGTCACCAAACGCGCCGCGCGTGCCGGCCGCAACCCGCGCACCGGTGCGGCCATCAAGATCAAGGCCGCCAAGGTGCCGAAGTTCAGGCCGGGCAAGGGCCTGAAAGACGCGCTGAACTGACAGCGCTGCCGCTGCGCGGCGCTCAGCCAGCCGCCACGGTCTGCGGGTGCTTAGCTCAGTTGGCAGAGCGGCGCCCTTACAAGGCGTAGGTCGGGGGTTCGAGCCCCTCAGCACCCACCACCGCAGGCCACACCCCGCTGCCGCTGCCGCTGCGCCATGCGTGCAGCGTGGCACCGGGCCAGCCGGCGCCTGAAGCCACCGAACTAGAATCATTGGTTCGACGCCGCAGCGCGGCTGTGCCCGCTTTCCCCCGAGGCTGTGACCCATGTTTGATTTCGTCCGCAAGCACAACCGGCTGTTCCTCGGCCTGATCCTGGTGCTGATCCTGCCGTCGTTCGTGGTCTTCGGCATCCAGGGCTATTCGGGCATGACCGAGGGCGCCAATGCGTCAGTGGCCAAGGTGGGTGGCCAGAAGATCACCCAGGCCGAGTGGGACGCCTCGCACCAGCAACAGGCCCAGCGTGTGCGCCAGCAGCGCCCCGAGATCGACCCCAAGCTGCTTGATTCACCCGAGGCCCGCGCCCAGACCCTGGACGCGCTGGTGCGCGAGCGGGTGCTGGCCATGGCCAGCGACAAGCTGCACCTGAGCGTGGGTGACCAGCGGTTGCAGCGGCTGTTCGTGAACGATCCCCAGTTTGCGGCCCTGCGCAACGCCGACAACACCATCAACAAAGACCTGCTGGCCGCGCAGGGCATGAGCGTGCCTGCCTTCGAGGCCCGGCTGCGGCAAGACCTGTTGCTGCAGCAGGTGCAGGGTGGCATCACCGGCTCGGTGCTGGCTGCGGCGGCGCCGGTGACCCAGGCGCTGGATGCATTGCTGCAGCGCCGCGAGATCCACTTCAGCCGCTTTGGCGTGCAGGACTACCTGGCCAAGGTCAAGCCCACCGATGCCGACATCGAGGCCTTCTACAAAAGCCATGCCGATGACTTCCGCGCGCCCGAACAGGCCAGCATCGAGTACGTGCTGCTCGACCTGGCGGTGCTGAAGAAAGCCGTGGCCGTGCCCGAGGACGACCTGCGCAAGTACTACAGCGAAAACGCCAGCCGCTACACCGCCGCCGAAGAGCGCCGCGCACGTCACATCCTGGTGAAGGCTGACAAAGACAGCGCGCCCGACGTGAAGCAGAAGGCCAAGGCGCGCGCCGAAACGCTGTTGCAGGAAGCGCGCAAGAACCCGGCCGGCTTTGCCGAGCTGGCGAAGAAAAACAGCGACGACCCGGGCTCGGCCGCCAACGGCGGTGATCTCGACTACTTTGGCCGTGGCGCCATGGTCAAGCCGTTTGAAGACGCGGCATTTGCCATGAAGCCGGGCGAGATCAGCAATGTCGTGACCTCCGACTTCGGCTACCACATCATCCTGCTGGACGCGGTGCGCGGCGGCGAGAAGAAGCCGTTTGACGTGGTGCGCGCCACCATTGAAGACGAGGTGCGCCAGCAAGGCGCCAGCCAGCGTTGGGCCGAGGCCGCCGAGCAGTTCACCAACACCGTCTACGAGCAATCCGACAGCCTGCAGCCGGTGGCCGACAAACTCAAGCTCGAGAAGAAGACCGCCACCGTGCAGCGCCAGCCCATGCCTGGCGCCAGCGGCGCGCTGGCATCGGCCAAGCTGCTGGACGCGGTGTTCGGCAACGAGGTGGTCAAGAACAAGCGCAACACCGATGCGGTGGACGTGGGCGCCAACCAGCTCGCTGCGGCGCGCGTGCTGCAACACCAGCCGGCGCGCACGCTGGCACTGGCCGAAGTGCGCGACCAGGTGCGCCAGCGTCTGGTGATGAGCCAGGCCGAAGCCATGGCGCGAAAGGACGGCGAAGCCAGGCTGGCGCAGCTGAAGGCTGACCCCAACAGCGGCGGCCTGACCGGCCCGGCCGCCGTGGCGCGCAACCAGCCCGGTGGCCTGTCACGCGCTGCGCTGGAGGCCGTGTTGGCGGCCGATGCCAGCAAGCTGCCGGCCGTGCTGGGCCAGACCCTGCCTGGTGAAGGCTACTTGGTGGCGCGCATCGACAAGCTGCTGCCACGCGACACCAAGCCCGAAGACAACCAGGCCCTCAAAGGCCAGTACGCCCAGGCCTGGGCGCGGGCCGAGGCCGAGGCCTACTACCAAGCCTTGCGCACGCGCTTCAAGGCCAGCAAGCAAGTGGACCCAGTGGCTGCGGCAGCCGCTGCATCGGCGTCCAAACCCTGAGCGGCGCTATACTTTGCGGCTCTCCGGTGGCTGTAGCTCAGTTGGTAGAGTCCCAGATTGTGATTCTGGTCGTCGTGGGTTCGAGTCCCATCAGCCACCCCAAATTTTCCCTTGAAGATCAAGAACGGTCAACGACCTTTCTTGGGATCAATCGGGGATCAATCCGGAGACAGGGCGGCTTCGAGACGGTTCATCTCGAGCGCGTTCTTGCCACCGTCGATCCACTTCGCGTCGATGCGGGTGCGGCGATCACGTCCACAGCCATCACGTCCACAGCCATCACTGACAGTGCCCGCAGCAGGCCCCACGTTTCTGCGTCGCAGCGTCACCAGCCGCCGCCTCGACCGGCACCGGCGTGTAGCCCGCATCCTTGATGGCTTCTGCCAGTTCCTCGGCGTCGGCCGAGACAGGCTCCACCTGCACCCGGTGCGTGGCCAGGTCGATCTGAACCCTGGCCTCCTTGTCGGTGGCCTTCAGCGCCTTGGTGATGGTGCTGACGCAGTGGCCGCAGGTCATGTCGTTGACTTCGAAGGCAATCATGTGTGCTCCAGTGGGTTGTTGATGCAACGACTGTCCACTCTCCCACTGTTGGAAGGTCAAGCAGCCACTTCGGGAATCCACACTGCCAGCAGGCAGAATCGCTGGCGTGTGTTGACCTTGCCATCGTTAGAACCTTGACGATGCACAGCTCGAACAACTTCCCGAGGCATCCATGAACACCGCCGCACTGTCCGACATCAAGCTTCAGGTCATCGGAATGACCTGTGCCTCCTGCGTCATGCGCGTCGAAAAGTCGCTCAAGGCGGTGCCCGGAGTCCGGCAAGCCAGCGTCAATCTGGCGACCGAGCAAGCGTCCGTGAGCGCCGAGCCTGCGGTGACAGCGGACACACTGGCCGCCGCCGTGCGCAAGGCCGGCTATGACGTGGCGACAGCCGAAACCACGCTGCTGGTCGAAGGCATGACCTGCGCCTCGTGCGTGTCTCGCGTCGAGAAGGCGCTGCGAAAGGTCCCCGGCGTCTCAGGCGCCACGGTCAATCTCGCGACCGAGAAGGCGAGCATCCAGGCGCTGTCGACGGTGCCGGTCGCGGCGCTGAAGGCGGCCATCGAGAAGGCTGGTTACACCGCAAGTGAGATTCAGGATGCGAAGCCGCAGTCGGCTGCCCGCATCCCAGCCTGGTGGCCCGTGGCCGCGAGCAGCGCATTGACGCTGCCCTTGGTCATGCCAATGCTGCTGCAGCTCTTCGGCATCGACTGGATGCTGAACGGCTGGCTCCAGCTGGCGCTGGCGACACCGGTGCAGTTCTGGCTCGGCTGGCGCTTCTACCGCGCCGGCTGGAAGGCCGTGCTCGCCAAGACCGGCAACATGGACCTGCTGGTGGCGCTGGGCACCTCGGCGGCCTACGGGCTGTCGGTCTACCTGCTCTTCCAGCATGCCGCGCATGGCATGCCACACCTGTACTTCGAGGCCTCCGCAGCGGTCATCACGCTGGTGCTGCTGGGCAAGTGGCTCGAACAACGCGCGAAGCGGCAGACGGCCGACGCGATCCGCGCGCTGAACGCGCTGCGCCCGACCACCGCGCGTGTGCGCCGCGGCGACGCCGAGTTGGACATTGCGGTGGAACAGGTCGTCGTTGGCGACCTCGTGATCGTGCGCCCCGGTGACCGCGTCGCGGTCGACGGCGACATTGTCGAAGGCCGCAGCCACATCGACGAATCGCTGATCACCGGCGAGAGCTTGCCGGTGGCCAAGGGCGTCGGCGACAAGGTGACCGGCGGCGCCATCAATGCCGAAGGTGCGCTGACGGTCCGCACCACAGCCATCGGCGCCGAGACGACCCTGGCCCGCATCATCCGCATGGTCGAATCGGCCCAGGCCGCCAAGGCACCCATCCAGCGCATCGTCGACCGCGTGAGTGCGGTGTTCGTGCCGGTGGTGCTGGTCATCGCGCTGGCCACCTTCTTGGGCTGGTTCGGCTTCACCGGTGACTGGGAGCATGCGCTCATCAACGCCGTGGCCGTGCTGGTCATCGCCTGCCCTTGTGCGCTGGGGCTGGCCACGCCAACGGCCATCATGGCCGGCACGGGTGTCGCGGCGCGCCACGGCATCCTGTTCAAGGACGCCGAAGCGCTGGAGGTGGCACACGCCGTCACTGTGGTCGCGTTCGACAAGACCGGCACACTCACCGAAGGCAAGCCGTCGCTGGCTGCGGTGGTGGCTGCGGATGGTTCGACGCGCGACGACGTGCTGCGCCTGGCCGCTGCGCTGCAGAAGTCGAGCAGCCATCCGCTGGCCGTGGCCGTGATGGACCAGGTTCGCCACGAGCGCCTGCCGGTGCCCGAGGCGCACGATGCCCAGGCCCTGCCGGGGCGCGGCGTGCAGGGCATCGTGCGTGGCCAGACATTCGCCCTGGGCAGCACGCGCCTGCTGCGCGAACTGGGCCTCGCGGAAGGGCCCTTGCACGCCGAGGCGCAGCGTCTGGCCGGACAAGGCAGGACCGTGTCGTGGCTGCTGCAGACCGATGCCGGCCAGCAACGTCTGCTGGGCCTGCTGGCCTTCGGCGACACGGTCAAGCCAGCGGCGGCGGAGGCGGTGTCCCGCCTGCATCAACTCGGCATCCGCACCGTGATGCTCACCGGCGACAACCGCGGCGCGGCCGAAGCCGTTGCCAAGGAACTGGGCATCGACGATGTGCGTGCCGAGGTGCTGCCCGGCGACAAGGCTGCCATCGTCAAGGAACTGCGCGACGCTGGCGAGGTGGTCGCCTTTGTCGGTGACGGTCTCAACGATGGCCCGGCGCTCGCCGCCGCCTCGGTGTCGTACGCGATGGCGGGCGGCGCCGACGTGGCGACCGAGACCGCCGGCATCACGCTGATGCGCGGCGACCCGCGGCTGGTGGCCGACTCGCTGGACATCTCGCGCCGCACCTACTCGAAGATCAAGCAGGGCCTGTTCTGGGCCTTCGGCTACAACGTGCTGGGCATTCCGCTGGCGGCACTGGGCCTGCTGAACCCGGTCATTGCGGGTGCCGCGATGGCCTTCAGCAGCGTCAGCG
>JANNMP010000588.1:0-11562 GCA_031398015.1 Burkholderiaceae bacterium | reverse complement strand
GGCAGCCAACCCGAAGTCGATCAACGAATACCGCGCCGGCAAGGACAAGGCCTTCAACGCGCTGGTGGGCCAGGTGATGAAGGCCAGCGCCGGCAAGGCCAACCCGGCCGAAGTCAACGCTTTGCTGAAGGCGCGGCTGGGCTGACGGCGCGCACCGGCATGGCAGCCTGCACAGGCGCCGGCGGCAATGCGCCCGGCAATGCGCCTGCCCACAGCCGGCGCAGGCGGTCGAGTTCGGTGTCATACAGGCGGTTGATGCGCGCCAGCTCCAGCTCCTGGTTGGCGGCGGCCTGGCGCTGCGCGGCCACACCGGCGTCGTTGGTGTCGAGCTGCTGCTTCAAGCGCGCCGGGATCTGCCGGCCCGCATAGAACTCGGCTTCATCGAGCAGCGGCTTGCGCTCGGCCGCCAGTTCCTTGACACGCAACTCGGTGGCCTTGATCGCCAGGCGCACCGTGTCCAGCGCCGCCTCGCGGGCCTTGTGGTGGGTGGCTTCATCAGGGAAGCGCGCCATCATGTTGCGGTCACGCCGCACCGCATCGGCTTGTGCGGCGCGCGCCAAGTCGGCCTTGCGCTGGGCGGCTTCACGTTCAGCGCGCTCTTCGGCGGTGAGTGTGGGCGGCACCACCCGTTGCACGGAGCCGTCGCGGTTGAGCACCCGTTGCTCGCGGTTCACACAGTCGGCGATCGGCCGGTCAGAGGTGAGCTTGCGGCCTTGCGCATCGACGCAGGTGTAGATGCCGGCGGCCGGTGCAGTGTTTTGGCCAGCGCAGGGCAGTGCGCCCACCAGTATCCAGCCGACGGTAAGCCAGCGCCAGCAAGCAGACGCCGTGGATCCGGCTTCGCCGGGCCACCGGGGTCGCCCCCCTGGGGGGGAGGCGCCGAAGGCGCTTCGGGGGGGGGCCAATTCAGACTCCGTAGTTGTCCCGGTACGCCGCCACACGCGGCAGGTGCTGCGCCAGCTCAGGCGTTTGGGCAAGCCGCAAATACTGCAACAGGTCCGCCAGGGTCGCAATCGACGCAACATCCAGTTTCAGTTGTGCGCGCACGTGTTGAACCGCCGACAAAGGGCTGTCCACCCCGTTTTCACTGGCTTTCTCCTGCCGGTCCAGTGCGATGGCCACGGCACAGGGTATGGCGCCGGCCGCACGGATCATCTGCACCGATTCACGCACCGAGGTGCCGGCCGAGATCACGTCGTCGATGATCAGCACCCGCCCCCGCACCGGCGCACCCACCAGGCTGCCGCCTTCGCCATGGTCCTTGGCTTCCTTGCGGTTGTAGGCAAACGGCACATTGCGGCCCCCTTGCGCCAGCGCCACGGCCACCGCTGCGGCCAGCGGGATGCCCTTGTACGCCGGGCCGAACAGCATGTCGAACTGAAGGCCTGAGTCAACCAGGCAGCGTGCATAAAATCCGGCCAGACGGCCCAGCTTGGCGCCGTCATCGAACAGGCCGGCGTTGAAGAAATACGGCGACAAACGCCCGGCCTTGGTCTTGAATTCACCAAAGCGCAGCACACCCGCCTCAACGGCGAACTGCACGAAGTCCAGCGCCAGCGCTCTGCTGGCTGGCGTGGTGCTGTTGTGCTGCATGGAGGCCCCTTGGCTTTTCGACTGGTCACGCTCAATTTGAACGGCATCCGCTCGGCTGCCAACAAGGGCTTCTTGGAATGGGCGGCGCAAGCGGGCGCGGATTGTATGGGCGTGCAAGAAGTCAAGGCCCAGGCGCCAGACCTGGCCAACCGCTTCGAGAATCTGGCCGGCATGCACGGCCACTTTCACCTGGCCGACAAGAAGGGCTACTCGGGCGTGGGGCTGTACAGCCGCAAGACGCCCAGCGAAGTGATCACCGGCCTGGGTGACGCCGATTTCGATGCCGAGGGCCGCTATGTGGAGGCACGCTTCGACACCCCCAAGCGCAAGCTCAGCATCATCAGCTGCTACTTTCCCAGCGGTTCGTCGGGCGAGGTGCGGCAGGCGGTGAAGTTCCGCTTCCTGGAGGTGGTGTACCCGTACCTGCTGGCGCTGGCGGCGCAGCGTGAGTTCATCCTGGTGGGCGACATCAACATCGCCCACCAGCAGGCTGACCTGAAGAACTGGCGCAGCAACCAGAAGAACTCAGGTTTTTTGCCCGAAGAGCGTGCCTGGATGACGCGCTTGCTCACCGAGGGCGGCCTGGTGGACGTGTACCGCCGTTTGCAACCCGACACCACCGACGCTTGCTACACCTGGTGGAGCAACCGCGGCCAGGCCTATGCCAACAACGTGGGCTGGCGGCTGGATTACCACCTGGCCACGCCCGGCCTGGCGGCACTGGCCAAGCGCGAAGCGATCTACACCGCGCAGAAGTTCAGCGACCACGCGCCGCTGAGCATCGACTACGGCTTCACGCTGTAGCTTGGCGGCGGCGCCAGGCCGCCAGGCCGGCCAGGCCGGCCAACATCAGGCCCCAGGTCTGCGGCTCGGGCACCTCGGCCACGAACACCGTGATCGGTGTCATCGTGCCGGTGAAATTGCCGGCCGACGCAAACGTGAGCCCGGTGATGAAGGCGGTGGCGTTGGCCGGGTCGAGCATGGCCTCGGTCTCGATGCCGCTGACGCGGAAGGCGCTGACGCCGCCCTGGGCGAAGAAGAACTGCGTGCCATGCGCCAGGCCAACGGATTGCGCGCCGTTGGCGTCGGTGTAGTCCAGCGTGAAGTTGCCGTCGCCGATGTTGGGCAGCAGCACCGACGCAAAGTTCGGGTCACCGGCACCGGTGGCGTAGTCATAGCCCACCGCCACGAACGGGTCGATGAAGGTGATGCTGCCCGGGCCCACGCCCAGCACATTGAAGTTGTAGACGCCGTTGTCCACCGTGGGCAGGGCCACGTCGGGTGGGTCCTCGCCGCTCAGAGGGGTGAACGCGAAATAGGAATTGGAGCGCCGCAGGATCTGCGCGTTGTTGCCGTTGAAGGCCACATGGCCACGCGTTTCGATCAGCTGCAGGTTGATCGTGTAGTTGCCGCCTTCGACCAGCGACAGGCCGCTGCTGAAGGTGGACGGCAGCGTGTACGCCGTGGCGCTGGCGGCAATGGCCACGCTGTGCACGACGTCAGCGTTGCCGTTGGCCAGGCGGCGGTTATTGTCGAACACGTTGACGCGAAAGCCGTCGGGCGCAAATGCGCCCGGCACCTGCCAGGAGATGGTGGGCGTCAGGCCGCTGCCCGACAGCGTGACCGACACCGGAAACGGCACCGCCACCTCGGCACCCGCCAAGCTGGGGCCGGCGCGCTCCAGTGTGTCCACGCCATTGGTGAAGCGGATCGTCCAGGGCTGCAGCCGGCCGGCGTTGAAGGCGGTGGTGCGGCCGCAGAAGTTGGCGTTCACCGCCAGCGGCGTGCAAGCGGCCTGGGTCACGTTGAAGCCGGTGGGGCCATACGTGGCGCCCAGCGACTCGCCGGCCGAGCCACCGACGACATCGGCGCCGAACTGGAAGCGGTCACCCGCCACGCTGCCCACATCATTGGCGCCTCGCGTGTCGCGGAACATGTTCAACGTGCCGTTGACCAGGTTGATCTGGGCGCTGGCCCAAGGTGCGGCACCCAGCGTGCCCAGGCAGATGGCGGTGTGCAGCGCACAACGGCGCAGATTGAAAGCGGTCATGAATCCCCCTCGGTTGTGCGCAGATGTTCATGCCACCAGCATGGCCCGTCAGCCGTCAAATTCGCAATCAACCCGCAGACCCCCGCGATTGGGGTGCGGGTCAACCCGAGAATGCAGCGATGTCTGAGCACCCCACCACCCCCGACGACTTCAACGCCCGCGGCGTTGGCCGCCTGCCCGGCCACCTGGGCATGGTGGTCACCCGTGTCGATGGCCGGCAAGTTGCTGCCGAGCTGCCGGTGGCACCGCATGTGATGGCGCCGAATGGCTATCTGCACGCCGGTGCCATCGTCACGCTGGCCGACACCTGTTGCGGCTACGGCTGCATGGCCAACCTGCCGGCCGGCGCCAGCGGCTTCACCACGGTGGAACTGAAGAGCAACCACCTGGGCACCACGCTGTCGGGCACGGTGCAGTGTGTGGCCACGGCGGTGCACCTGGGCGGCAGCACGCAAGTGTGGGACGCGGTGGTCAGCCACCGCGAGACGGGCAAGACGCTGGCGCTGTTCCGCTGCACGCAGATGGTGTTGCGCCGGGCCGCCTAGCGCAGCACGTCAGCGGCCAGCGGCGCCCGGCTGCTGCAGCCGCAATCCCGGTTGACCGCAGGCTGCAACGCCGACTAGGATGGGCACAGTATTTTCCAAGGCAAGCAATCTGCCCACCACCGGAGCCCACCATGGCCATCACCGACATCCCGTTCTCCAGCATCACCGCGCTGGCCGCCGCCTACCGCGCCGGCAGCATCTCGCCGGTGGAGGTGGCGCAGGCCATGCTCGAGCGCATCGGCCGGCTCGATCCGGCACTGCACAGCTACCTGACGCCCACACCCGAGGTGGCGCTGGCACAAGCCAGGGTGGCCGAGGCCGAGATGCAGCGCGGCCAGTTCCGCGGCCCGATGCACGGCATCCCCATCGGCATCAAGGACTTGTGCAACACCGCAGGCGTGCGCACCACCTGGGGCAGCGCCATCCTGAAAGACAACGTGCCCAGCGACGATGCCACCGTGGTGCGCAAGCTGTTTGACGCCGGCGCGGTGATGCTGGGCAAGCTGCACATGACCGAAGGTGCGTATTCGGTGCACCACCCGTCGCTGCCGGTGCCGCAGAACCCCTGGCATGCCGACCACTGGGCGGGGGCCTCGTCCAGCGGCTCGGGCGTGGCCACGGCCGCCGGGCTGTGCCACGGCAGCATCGGCACCGACACCGGCGGCTCGATCCGCTTCCCATCCGGCGCCAACGGTGTCACCGGCCTCAAGCCCACCTGGGGCCGGGTCAGCCGCCACGGCGTGCTGCCACTGGCCGACAGCCTGGACCATGTCGGCCCGATGACCCGCAGCGCTGCGGACGCCGGCGCCATGCTGGGCGCGATGGCCGGTGTCGATGCGCTGGACCCGACCACGCTGGAAGCGCCAGTGCCCGACTACCTGGTCGGCCTGGACGCCGGCGTGCGCGGCCTGCGCATCGGCTTCGACCCCGCGTTCACCGACGGTGTCTGCGAGCCCGACACCCTGGCCATGCTCACCGAGGTGCGGCGTGTGCTGCACAGCCTGGGCGCCACGCTGCAGCCGGTGGCCCTGCCCCCGGGCACGCCCAGGATGTACCTGGACTGGGCGCCGCTGTGCGCGGTGGAAACCGCCATCGCCCATGCCGCCACCTACCCGGCGCGCGCCGCCGAATACGGCCCGGTGCTGGCCGCGCTGATCGACCAGGGCCACCAGGTGGGCGGCATCGCGCTGATGCAGATCGCCCAGGCGCGGCTGGTGTTCCAGGGTGCGCTGCGCAAGCTGTTTGAGACGGTGGACCTGCTGCTGGTGCCGGTGCACCCGTTCGGCAACCCGTCGGCGGCGCAGCTGGACGCGATCTTCAACACCCCCAGCGGCATCGACGACGTGCTGCGCTACACCGCGCCGTTCGACATGTCGGGCAGCCCCACCATCACGCTGCCCGGGGCGTTCACCGCCGCCGGCATGCCGATCGGCTTCCAGCTGGTGGGCCGGCACCTGGACGAAGCGCTGCTGGTGCGCGCCGGCCATGCCTACCAGCAGGCCACCGACTGGCACCTGCGGCATCCGGTCTTGTGAGCACCCCAGGCCCATGACCGCGCCCGGCGTTCGCGAAGAAACAGCGTTCGTCTGCAGCACGCCAGGCGCCGTCACCGGATGTCTGCATGCCCAGACCGTGGCGGCAAGGCCGAGGCCGTGGAGCCGTTCGGGGATTGGCACGCGAACACACGACTTGGCAGTGTGCCGTGCGTGCGGTTGCCGCCGCGCCTCGCGAGCCAAGCCCCGCCCGGCCCCACAACCTCGGCCTTGCAGTCATGCTGCTGCGCGCTGCCGGCAGGCGCAGTGCCACTGCGGCGCACTGCGGCTGCAGCAAAGGCAGTTTGGGATTCAGTTCACCGAAGTCCACACCTGCTTGCACAAGGTCGAGGTCGTGGGGTCGGGCAGGGCTTGGCACGCGAGGCGCGGGCACGGTCCTGCGCATGCCACGCTCTGGTTCGTGTGTTCGCGTGCCAAGCGCTGAACGACCCCACGGCCTCGGCCTTGCCGCTCAGCTGGTCGAATGCAACAGCGGCTCCGGCCGCTGCGCCATTGCCCCAAGGCGGCGCCGACCGGCCGCCAGGGACCGCAGCGCCGGAGGTTTTGTTTCTCAAGAGAGGCGCCAGCCGCGCTGATCGCGCGTCAGGCAGCGGCCGCGCCCGGCCCGGCATGCAACTCGGCACACAGCGCACCGAGCCGGCCTTCACCCTCGGGCGTCTGGCCGCCGCTGGCCAGAAAGCCCTGCATCGCATCGCGGGTGCCCGGGCCGGCCAGCGTGCCCTGAAAGGCCGCGCCTTCGGCGCGCAGATCGGCAAGCACATCCTTCTCGGCACGCAGCACGCTGGCTTTGGCCGCCGCCACCGCATGCGGTGGAAACGAGGCGATGCGCGCTGCCAGCCGCTGCACATGGGGCCACAGCGCATCGGCCGCCAGCGTGCGGTTGACCCAGCCCCAGTCAGCGGCGGTGTCGGCATCGATGTCGTCGCAGCCCAGCACCACTTCCAGCGCCCGGCTGCGGCCCAGCAGGCGCGCCAGCCGCACCGTGCCCGAGCCACCGGGCAGGATGCCGAGCGCCACCTCGGGCTGGTTGAAGATGGCACCCCCACCCGAACCACCCTGCAGCGCAAAACGCATGTCGCAACTCAGCGCCAGCTCACTGCCGCCGCCTCCGGCGCGGCCTTCGACCACCGCGATGGTGGCCTTGGGCATCGTGCGCCAGGCCTCGCACAGGCGGTGGAACGCCGACAGCGGTGCATCGGGCGCGGGTGGTTGAGCGGGCGCTTCGGCAGGAAAACGCAGGATCAACCCGACATCGAAATGCGCGATGAAGTAGGCCGGGTTGGCCGAGGCCAGCACCACCACCCGCACCCGTTCATCAGCAGCCAACTGGTCGGTGAGCAGCAGCAGCTCCTTGAACAGCGGCTTGTCCAGCAAGTTGATCGGGCCGTTGTCGAGCAGCACCGTGGCGATGCCGCCGGCCAGCGCCACGCGCAGCGTCGAGAAGCCTGAATAGTCCGGGGTTGGGGTGTGCATGGCGGCACCTGTGCAACAAGGTGCGCGCAGCCTACGTCTGGCGGCACGGCCGCGCGTGTCGCGCAGCCGACGTGTCAGGGCCCGCGCACGGCCAGGCTGTCGCTGTTCAGGGCCCGGCAGCGGGCAATGTCGCAAGCGGTGGGCAGCAGCGCACGGTCGTCGCCACGCGCGCTGGGTTGGCGGCCGTCGCGGGTGAAGCAGCGCTCGCCCTTGCCGTTGTCGTAGTAGCTCATCACGTCCACACAGCGGCGTGAATGCGCCATCAGGCCGAAGAAGTGGCCCATCTCGTGCGACACCACCATCTGCAGCGTGTCGGCCGCCGGGTGGCCGGGGTTGTGGCGTTTGAGCAGCTCAAAGGCCGCCGGCCCCAGCGCCAGGTTCAAGGTGCGCAGGTTGGCCAGGCCGAAGTGGGCGCCCGATGCGGCGTCGCTCCACAGCACCAGCACCGCGCCGGGCGGCGGGCGCTG
Organism: Burkholderiaceae bacterium; assembly: GCA_031398015.1. GTDB lineage: Bacteria > Pseudomonadota > Gammaproteobacteria > Burkholderiales > Burkholderiaceae_C > Pseudaquabacterium. The sequence continues at coordinate 3,881 of JANNMP010000588.1, read as the reverse complement.
GCCGGTGTGCAGCGCCTGCACCTGCACCGGCACACCACAGGCCGACCAGGCCGACGCAGCCCGCTGCACCGTGCCCAGCACCAACGCGGCGTTGAACCATGGCGGCGCGCCGTCGTGCCGGTAGGCCAGGTGCAATGGCACCGCCACGGCGGCGCGGTCGCGGCCGTCGGGCCAGGTCTGCAGCTCGTGCGGCAGGCACTGCGCAATTTCCTGCTCGCGTTGTGTGCCCTGGGCTGCTGCGGTGCCGGCCAGCAGGGCGCAGGTCAGCCAGGCCAGCCGCAGGCGGTGTGCGAAGGGGTGCGGGGCAGTCGGCATGCCCCCGGGTTGTCGGCCCGCCGCGCCGGGGCTTGAGTGCGCCTCAGCCCGGGGCCAGCGCGGCCAGCACGCGGCGCAGCAAGCGGCTGGCCGGCACGCCATTGGCCGGCTGGTGCGCCGATCCTATACTGGCCCGCCAGGCTCAACGGCAGCGCCTTGCAGCGCGCAAAGCGACCATGCAACCTGTCATCCGCAGCCTGCTGGAGACCGATCTCTACAAGTTCACGATGTGGCAGGCCATGCTGCATCGGCACCCGCAGACGCAGGCCGAATACGTCTTCATCTGCCGCAATGCGCGCGACTACCCGCTGACGCATCTGATCGCCGAGATCAACGAGCAGCTGAACCACCTGTGCAGCCTGCGTTTTGCGCCCGACGAGCTGGCCTACTTGAGCGGCCTGCGCTTCATCAAGACCGATTTCGTCGACTTTCTGCGCATCTTCCAGTTCCAGCGTGACTTCATCACCGTGCGTGACAACGGCGGCACATTGGAGATCGTGGCGCGTGGCCCGCAGGTGCATGTGATGGCGTTCGAAATCCATGTGCTGGCCATCGTCAACGAGCTGTACTTCCGCCGTTACGACCAGGCGCCGGCCGTGGCCGAGGGCCGCCGCCGGCTGGCCGACAAGGTGTTGATGCTGCGTGCCTTCGGTACCGAGCCACGCAGGCGCAACCCGTTCGAGTTCTTCGACTTCGGCGTGCGCCGGCGCTTCTCGGGCGACTGGCACCGCGAGGTGGTGGCCACGCTGCAGCGCGAGGTGCCTGAATACTTCAAGGGCACCAGCAATGTGCTGCTGGCGCGTGACCTGGGCCTGGTGCCCATCGGCACCATGGCGCATGAGTTCTTGCAGACCTACCAGGCGCTGGGCGTGCGGTTGCGGGATTTTCAGAAAGCCGCACTCGAAGCCTGGGTGCAGGAGTACCGCGGTGACCTGGGCGTGGCGCTGACCGATGTGGTCGGCATGGACGCCTTCCTGGCCGATTTCGACCTGTACTTTGCCAAGCTGTTCGACGGCCTGCGGCATGATTCGGGTGACGCCATCGCCTGGGGCGAGAAGGCCTTGGCGCATTACGCCAAGCTGCGCATCGACACCCACACCAAGCGCCTGGTGTTCAGTGACGGCCTGAGCCTGCCCAAGGCCTTCGAGCTGTACCGCCACTTTGCCGACCGCACCCAGCTGGGCTTTGGCATCGGCACCAACCTGACCAATGACATGGGCCTGCACACGCTGCACATCGTGATGAAGCTCACCCACTGCAACGGCCAGCCGGTGGCCAAGCTCTCCGACAGCCCGGGCAAGATCCTGTGCGACGACCAGACCTTTCTGGCCTATCTGCGCCAAGTCTTCAACGTGCCGGTGCTGGCAGCGGATTGAGCGCGCGTGCCGCGCCGGCCGCCATGCCGCCGGCAGCCACCCAATCGACCAAGGCATCCAGCGCGGGCCGCGCGGCCGCCGCGTTGTCGTGGTTGACCATCGCCACCAGCACCCAGGGCCGGCCATGCGGGTCAGCCACATAGCCGGCCAGCGACACCACATTGCGCAGCAGGCCGGTCTTCAGCCGCGCCTGGCCGCTGGCCGGGCCGCTGGCAAAGCGGTTGCGCAGCGTGCCGTCGATGCCGGCAATCGGCAGGCTCATCAGCAGCTCAGGGCCCCAAGGTCCACGGTGTGCGGCCTGCAGCACCTGGGCCAGCGTGCGCGGGCTGATTCGCTCAGTGCGCGACAGGCCCGAGCCGTTGTCCAGCACCAGGCCCGGTGCGGCGATGCGCTGCTCGGCCAGCCACTGGCGCACCGCACGGTCGGCCAGCACCCGCGTGGGCACGCCGGGGTGGTCAGCCATCGCCGGCACACCCAGCAGCAGGTAGAGCAGGCGGCTGTAGACGTTGCTGCTGTGCTTGTTCAGCGTGCGCAACAGCTCGCCCCAGGGTGCCGCCACATGGCTGGCCAGCAGGCGCAGGCCGGGCGGTGTGGCGGGTAATGTGGCGGCCTCGCGCACCTGGCCGGCCCACACACCCCCCAGGCTGGCCCAGACCCAGCGCAACTGGCGCTCGGCCAGGGCCAGCGGCTCGACCAACTGCAGGCTGGGCCGCTGCGTGCAGTGGCTGGGAAAACTGCCCTGCAGCCGCACACGCAGCACGCCCGGCTGCGGCTCGTCACTGGGCGCCGGGCTTTGCCAGTCTTTGGCCCAGTCGGCGCAGGGCCGGTCGCTGCTGCGCAACGCACTGGCATCGATCTGCAAACCCGGCAGCGCTGGCAGCGCGCGCGCCTGCACCGCAGTGCCCGGGCCGTCGCGGCGCAGCTCGATCTGCAGCAAGTGGCTGTTGAGCTGCAGCGCGTCGGGCGCCAGGTTGTAGGCAAACTCGGGCCGCTCGTCGAAGGGCGTGGCGTCGCGCTGCGGCTGGGCGGGGTGGAACAGCGTGCGGTCGATGACGATGTCAGCGGCCAGCTCACGGATGCCATGCACCTGGCGCAGGTCCAGCAGCATCGCCCACAGTTGCGGCAGGTCGAACTGCGGGTCGGCGCCGCCGCGCAGCACCAGGTCACCGGCCAGCACATCGCCTTGCTGCGGTGCTTGCGTCAGCAGCTCGGTGAAGCCGCGGTGGTTGGGGCCCAGGCGGTGCAGCGCCACCACGCTGGTCAGCAGCTTCAGCGTCGATGCGGGCTGCAGCGGCTGGTCAGCGTTGTGGGCCCAGCGTGGCGCCCAGCGCGGCGCAGGGCCGGCCGGCAGCACGATGGCGCCCAGCGCGTCGGCCGGCACGCCGGCTTGTTGCAGCGCCTGTTGCACGGCTTCGGGCAGGGGCTGGCCTGCTGTTCGCAGCGGCCAGGCCAGCACTGCAGCGGCCAGCAGCGCCAGCCCCGGCCGGCGCGGTGCGGCAATCACGCCACGCCGGGCGCCGGCCCGACCAGCCGCAGCCTGGGGAAGTAACTGCGATAACCCGCCGGGTCACGCGTGAGCACGCTGCAATTGGCCACTGCGGCATGCGCGCCGATGAAGAAATCCGGCAGCGGCGTGCGCCTTGCGCCACCGCGCTGCCGGTACAAGCCGAAGGCCTTGGCGGTGAGTGCGGCGCAGGCCCAGGGCAGCGGCGTGCGCTGGGCGGCGTACACATCCAGCATCGCGTCCAGTGCCTCGGGGTCAGGCCCCGGCACCAGCAGCTCGGTGTAAATGATCAGGTTGACATGCAGTGGCGCACGTTCGCTGCTGTCTTGCAGCGCATCCACCGCCCAGGTATGCCAAGGGCTGCCCGGGTCCATGCAATCGATCCAGACATTGCTGTCCACCAGCACCCCGGCGCTGCCGTCGTAACTGGCCAAGCCAGCAGCCGGCTCAGCGGCCGGCACGGCGTCTTGGCGTTGCCGGTGTGTTTGCGGACGGTGCGGCGGATGGTGCAGCGGGCAGCGCCACGTCGGCGCGCAAGAACTGCAGGATCTCGTCGGCCCCCATCTGCCGGAAGGCTGGCGCCATGCTGGCACGCACCCTGGCCGCTGCGGCACGCAACTCGGCCCGCCGGTCAGCCAGGCGGCCGGTGGCCACCGGGCTGATGACGATCTTGCTGCCTTGCAGCG
>JANNMP010000574.1:0-6305 GCA_031398015.1 Burkholderiaceae bacterium | reverse complement strand
CCTGTGGCGTCGACTGAGCATCGCGATCGAGCCGGTCACTGACGCCGTGGCCTTGCGGGCGGCCCGGCTGCGGCCTCTGACACGGTCACTCGGCCTGTCGATGGGCGACCGCTGCTGCCTGGCGTTGGCCGCCCATCTCGGCGGCGCCACGATCGTCACCGCCGACCGTGCCTGGAAAAGCCTGAAGGGCTACAAGTTCATCTTCATTCGCTGAGCCCTGCTGACATGGCCGTCTCCGTCTTCGACCTCTTCAAGATCGGCATCGGGCCGAGCAGCTCGCACACCGTCGGGCCGATGCGCGCGGCGCGGCTGTTCGTGCACCGGCTCGCGCACGACGGCGTGCTCGCGCGCACCACACGCGTCAAGATCGACCTCTATGGTTCGCTCGGCGCCACCGGCAAGGGCCACGGCAGCGACAAGGCCGTGCTGCTCGGGCTGGGGGGTCACGAGCCCGACACGGTCGATGTCGAGGCGATTCCACGCCTGCTCGACGCGATGCGAAGCGCACACCGCCTGCCGCTGGCCGACGGCCCCACCATCGCTTTCGACGAAACCGCCGACCTGATCTTCCATCGCCGCGAGACGCTGCCCTTCCACGCCAACGGCATGCGCTTCACCGCCTTCGACGCGAGTGCTGCCGAGCTGGCGAACCGCGTCTATTACTCGGTCGGCGGCGGCTTCGTCGTCAGCGACGAGGTGGCGGCCGACGGCAGCAAGCAAAAGGTCATCGCGCCCGACACGACGGTATTGCCGCATCCCTTCCACTCTGGCGCCGAGTTGCTCGCGCTGACGCAGACCCTGAACTGCTCGATCGCCGCGCTGATGCGCCGCAACGAACGGCACTGGCGCAGCGATGCCGAACTCGACGCCGGGCTGCTGCACCTCTGGGCCGTGATGCAGGCCTGCGTGCAGCGCGGCTGCGCCACCGACGGCGTGCTGCCCGGCGGCTTCAAGGTCAAGCGCCGCGCCGCGCAACTGCACCGTGACCTCACGGCCAACCCCGAAGCGGCACCGGCTGGGACGAAGGCCCGGCCGTTGGCCGGTCCGGGCGACCCGCTGCAGGTGATGGACTGGGTCAACCTCTACGCGCTGGCGGTAAACGAGGAGAACGCCGCCGGCGGCCGCGTCATCACCGCACCGACCAACGGCGCCGCCGGCATCGTGCCCGCGGTGTTGCACTACTACACGCGCTTCGTGCCGTCGGCGACGGACAAAGGCGTGATCGACTTCCTGCTCACCGCCGCCGCGATCGGCATTCTCTACAAGGAGAACGCGTCGATCTCCGGCGCCGAAGTCGGCTGCCAGGGCGAGGTGGGCGTCGCCTGCTCGATGGCGGCCGGCGCGCTGAAGATCTGGGCCGTGATGCAGGCCTGCGTGAAGCGCGGCTGCGCCACCGAGGGCGTGCTGCCGGGCGGCTTCAAGGTCAAGCGCCGCGCGGCCGATCTGTACAACAAATTGTGCAGCAATCCCGAGGCCGCGCTCCGCGATCCGCTGCAAGTGCTGGACTGGGTGAACCTCTACGCGCTGGCCGTGAACGAGGAAAACGCCGCGGGAGGCCGCGTCGTCACCGCGCCCACCAACGGCGCGGCCGGCATCGTGCCGGCGGTGCTGCACTACTACACCCGCTTCGTGCCCGGCGCCAATGACGCTGGCGTGTTCGATTTTTTGCTCACCGCTGCGGCGATCGGCCTGCTCTACAAGGAAAACGCCAGCCTGAGCGGCGCCGAGGTCGGCTGCCAGGGTGAGGTGGGCGTGGCCTGCAGCATGGCCGCCGGCGCACTGTGCGCGGTGCTGGGCGGCACGCCAGAGCAAGCTGAAAACGCCGCCGAGATCGGCATGGAGCACCACCTGGGCCTGACCTGTGACCCGGTGGGCGGGCTGGTGCAGATCCCCTGCATCGAGCGCAATGCGATTGCCTCGGTCAAGGCCATCAATGCCGCGCGCATGGCGCTGCGCGGTGACGGCAGCCACTTCGTGTCGCTCGACAAGGTGATCAAGACCATGCGCGAGACCGGCGCCGACATGATGAGCAAGTACAAGGAAACCGCCCGCGGCGGCCTGGCGGTGAATATCGTCGAGTGTTGACAGCCGGGGCCAGCAGCGTGGGCGCGCCCCGACGCCGCCGGCGCTGAAGCGCGGGCGCAATCGGTTGCAGGCACGGCTCAAGCCCGCAGCGGCCCGGCCGAAAACGCCACATGAAGCCCCATCCACCGGCAGCCACTGCCGGCGCGCCGCAGCCGGCCCCGTCACCCACGGCGGCGCCCAACCGCCGCCTGCGCTGGGTGATGCATGCCGCCCTGCTGCTGCTGGGCCTACTGATGGGGCTGGCCAGCTGGACTGCCTGGCGCGCCGAGCACGGCCGCACGGCCGACGCCGAGCTGATCAACCTGGCTGGTGCGCAGCGCATGCTGTCGCAGCGGGTGGCGCTGCTGGCCGGCCAGGGCCAGGCCGGCTCGGTGGGGCTGGACACAGCGCTGGCGCGCGCCCAGGCCGAGGCGCTGCGCATCGAAACCCTGCTGGGCGCGCACCAAGCCGTTGGTCTGGCGGCGCTGCCCCTGCCACTGCAAGCTGCGCTGCAGGCCTGGCAGGCCAGCCGTGAGCGGCTGTGGTACCGGGCGCACAACATCGCCCGCAACTGGGCGGCGCCCGACGCTGCAGCCCCGTCCTCCGCTTCGCTGCAAACCATGCATGCCGACGCCGACGCCACGCTGGCCGCCGCCCAGGCCCTGGTGCAGCAGTTGCAAGCCGATGCCGATGCCAAGGCCAGCGCGGCCCAGCACCGCCTGATGTTGGCATCGCTGCTGGGCGCGGCGCTGCTGCTGGGCCTGGCGCTGGGCGTGGTCGAGCCCATCGCCCGCCGTGTGCGCCGCCAGCAGTTGCTGATGGCGGCCCAGGCGCAGCAGCTGGCGCGGCTGGCCCTGGTGGCGCAGCGCACCCACAACGCGGTGCTGATCACCGACGCCAAGCGCCGCATCGTCTGGGCCAATGAGGCCTTCGGCCAGCTCTGCGGCTGCCCGCTGGCCGATGTGCTGGGCCAGAACCCGGCCACGCTGCTGCCCGCAGAAGGCGCCGACCCTGCCACCTTGGAGCGCATGCAATTGGCGCTGCAACAGGGCCAGGGCATGCGGGTGACCATGCCCTGCAGCAACCGCAGCGCCCGCCTGGTGTGGCTGGACATCGACATCCAGCCGCTGCACGACAGCGACGGCACGCTCAACGGCTTCATTGCGGTGGAGACCGACATCACCGACCAGGTGTTCCAGCGCCAGCGCCTGCGCGCGCTGCTTGATGCGCTGCCCGCCGGCGTGGTGGAGCACGACGCCAGCGGCAGCATCGTGCAAGCCAACCGCGCCGCCCGGCAGGTGCTGGGCCTGGGTCTGGACCAGCTCTGCGGCAACGCCGCACTGCAACCCCGCTGGAGCACGGTGCGTGACGACCTGAGCCCCTACCCGGGCGACCAGCACCCGATGGCGCGGTCCCTGCGCGACGGCGCCAGCGTGCGCGGCGACAGCATGGGCGTGTTGACACCCGACGGTGAGCAGCACTGGCTGCTGGTCAACAGCGAGCCACTGCGCAACCCGGCCGGCGCGGTGCAAGGCGCGGTGGCCTGCTTCATTGACGTGACCGAGCAGCGCGCCCAGCGCACCCTGCTGCAGATGGCGCTGCAGGCAGCGGCCATCGGCACCTGGTCGTGGCGGCCTGACACTGGCGCCCGGCAGTGGAGCGCGGAGAGCTGCGCGATGCTGGGCTACAGCCTGGCCGAATTTGCGCCGCTGCTGCCCGGCTGGCGCGAGCGCGTCCACCCCGATGACCGGCCGCTGCTGGAGGCCGGCCTGCAGGCCCACATCGCCAACCCGGCCGTGCCCTACCGCTGCGACATGCGCCTGCGCCACCGCCTGGGCCATTGGGTGTGGCTGCAGTCTTATGGCAGCGTGGTCGAGCGCGACGCCGCCGGCCGCGCCCAGCGCCTGGTGGGCGTGCACATCGACATCAGTGAGCGCAAGCAGCAAGAGCAGCAACTGCAGGCCAGCGCCAGCCTCGACGCGCTGACCGGCCTGTGCAACCGCGCCGCGCTGATGCCGGCGTTGCAGCAGACCGTGGCCGCCTGGCAAGCCGACCACCGCCAGCACTTTGCGCTGATGTTCCTGGACTTCGACCGCTTCAAGCAAGTCAACGACACCCTGGGCCATGCGGCCGGCGACGAGCTGCTGCGCCAGATTGCACAACGCCTGCAAGGCGCGCTGCGCGGCCGGCACAGCGGGCGCGGCGCTGCCGGCCAGCGTGGCAACGCCACCCTGGCACGCCTGGGCGGAGATGAATTCGTGGTGTTGCTGACAGCCTTGGCCCAACCGGGCGACGCCGCCGCCGTGGCCGACCGGTTGCTGCAGGTGCTGGCCCAGCCGTATGCCGTGCGCGGCCAGCGGCTGCATTCCAGCGCCAGCATCGGCGTGGTGACATCGGCCCAGCCAGTGGCCGATGCCGACGGCTTGCTGCGCGATGCCGACACCGCGATGTACGAGGCCAAGCGCAGTGGGCGTGGCCGCTGGGTGCTGTTCAAGCCGCGCATGCAGGCCCAGGTGGCACAACGCGCCAGCCTGGAGGCCGACCTGCACGACGCCCTGGGCCGCGACGAGCTGTTCGTGGTCTACCAGCCCATGCTGGCGCTGGACAGCCTGGCCGGCGCGCGCGGCTGCGCCGGGGTCGAGGCGCTGGTGCGCTGGCGCCACCCGGCGCGCGGCGTGGTAGCGCCTGGCCAGTTCATCGGCGTGGCCGAAGAGGCTGGGCTGATCGGCGCGCTGGGCCAGTTTGTGCTGCGCACCGCCTGCCAGCAGCACATGCGCTGGCGGCTGGACCTGGGTGAACGCGCGCCGGGCGTGCTGGCGGTGAACCTGTCGGTGGCGCAAATGCGCCAGCCTGGCCTGGCCGAGCAGGTGCGCAAGGTGCTGGCCGAATGCGCGATGCCCGCCGCCAGCCTGCAGCTGGAAGTGAGCGAAAGCCTGGCCACGCAAGACCCCACCGCGCAGCGCTGCCTGCGCGAGCTGAAAGCCCTGGGTGTGCGCCTGGCGCTGGACGACTTTGGCGCCGGCTGGTCGTCGCTGGCCAGCCTGCACCAGCTGCCGGTGGACGTGGTGAAGATCGACCGCAGCGTGGTGGTGGAAGCCCAACGCAGCGACTACCACCGCGCGCTGATCGAAGCCACGGTGCGCGTGGCCGCCACGCTGCGTTTGGCCACGGTGGCCGAAGGCATCGAGACCGACGCCCAATCGGCCCTGGTCAGCGCGCTGGGCTGTGGCCTGGGCCAGGGTTATCTGTACAGCCGTCCGCTGGACGCTGGCGCGCTGGGCGCCTGGCTGGCCGAACGCGCGCCACCGCTGCGGCGCAGCGGCAGCGCGCCGCCGCTGCAGTTGGTGAGCAGCGGCTGACGCCAGTGCGGGTTCAGACCGGCGGGATGCGCAGCATCTGGCCGGGGTAGATCTTGTCGGGGTGGCTCAACATCGGTTTGTTGGCCTCGAAGATCACCGGGTACTTGTTGGCGTCGCCGTAAAACGCCTTGGCAATCTTCGACAGGTTGTCGCCCGACACCACGGTGTGCCATTGCGCCTCAGGCGTGGGGGCATTGACCACCAGCATGTCGTTGACAGCGGCCACGCCCTTGACGTTGCCGCAGCACTGCAGCACTTTCTCCTTGGTGGCCTGGTCGGCCACGCTGCCGGCCACGGTGACGGTGCTGGTGGTGGCGTCAAAGCCGATGTCCAGCCCATCGACCGCCAGGCCCTGGGCGCCCACGTAATCGGCTATCGCCTGGCCGGCGGCAGCGCTGAGCGCGGCCACCGCCTCGGGCGTGGGGGCGGCAGTGGCGGCTGCCTCGGCGGCTTTGACTTCAGGCTTGCCGAACAGCTTCTCGCCGGCTTCTTTCAGAAAACTCATCATGCCCATGGTGCTCACTCCTGGTTGGTTGGCGCTTGCTTGGTGCTTGGTCAGCGCAAGCGCGAATCTAACCGGTGGGCGTGTCGCATCGTGGAATCTTGGGCGGCGGGTAGGTGTGCTGTTGCACAACCCGCGGTGGCAACAGGCCTCAGCCAGGCCGAAGCCCGGCTTTGGCCTGCGTCACTGTGATACCAGTCGGCTCCACATGCACCGGGTCCCAGCCCAGCTTCACCTCGGCGTCCCAGTCACCCGCCGCAATCGCCGCATCCACGGCTTGTGCCAGCTTCTTTGGCAGGCCCCAGCGAGCACCTGTCGTCAAGCCATGCCGTTCGGCTGACGCTGTGACACGCAACACATAAGCTGGCCCCGGTTTCAGC
>JANNMP010000516.1:0-4718 GCA_031398015.1 Burkholderiaceae bacterium | reverse complement strand
GTCTTGCGGCGGCAGCGGCCGAACCGTGGAATTCGGCGATGAGCTCATTTCCTTACGATGCTAGCAGCGCCTAGCGGGCGGAGACGAATGCACGGATCACGTCGATTTCGTAGTCGAGCATTGCTTTCGATAGACCCGGATAGGTACCGAGGAAAAGGGCTGTGTTCATGATCGAGTCGGCGCCGGACATTTCGCCGACCACGCGTACCGCCTGGGGGCGGTCTTTCTTCAATTGGACAAAGACCGGCTGGCGCAGCAGGTTGAACTCGGCGCGCATCGCCTGGCCGCCACGGCCAGCCAGATGGATCAGCGTGCCCTGGCCATTTGCGTGGCGCAGCGCATGCATGCCGGCCGGGATCTGTCCGGGCCCCGGGTTGCCGAAGGCCAGCACGAATTGCTCGGTCTGCACCGTCTGAGCGGCGGTGGCCAGTGCGTCGGCGCGGTCCAGGGTGACAGCCCAGTGCCGCTGGCCGTCGGTCAGCGTGAATTGCTGGCCCACATAGGCCTGCCACTCGGCCAGGCCCGGGCCGTTGGCCAGCAGCGGCAGGCCGCAGGCCGGCGGTGCAGCGCCCGCCAGCACCTGGGGGGCAGCAACAGCGCTGGCAGCGCCGAGCAGAAAGCCTCGCTTGTTCATCATGGCAGACACTCCTGTGGTTGGGTCGTGCGCACGGCAACGGGCTGCCAGGCCATGCGCTGGTGGATGCCCTGGGGCTCGCCCTGGGGTTGGAAGCCGAGCCGGTCATACAGGCGCCGCGCCGGGTTGTGCAGTTCAACCGAGACCGTCAGCGCCACGCCGCGCTGCTGCGCCTCGGCCATCAGCTGGCGCAACAGCGCGCTGCCGATGCCCTGGCCGCGCGCCGCTGGCAGCAACGTGATGTCCAGCACATGCAGGCGCTGGGCGCTGCGGTCCACCCACAGGCGGCCCAGGCACAGGCGCCCCGGGCATGCCCCGGCAGCGGCGCCGTCGCCGACGATCAACTGGCACAGCGCCTGCGGATGGTGCTGGCTGTAGTGCCGCCACTGCGCGTCAAACTGCATCGCGATGAAGGCTTGGCACTGCGCCCGCGGCCAACCGGTCAGGGCCAGCTCGTCGGCGCGTGTGCTGGCGTAGACCGCCAGCAGCGCTGCGCGGTCGTCGGGCGTGGCCGGTCGCAGGCAGTGGGCCATGGTGGCTGTGGCCTCAGGCGCGCGGCGGGAACACGCCCTGCAGCGCGATGCAGAAGTTCAGCGTCAGGTAGGGCGGCATGTTGTTGTGTGGCTGGCTGCCACCGGCCGGCGCCACGGCGTCACCGGCCATCGCCACGCGGCTGGTGGTGCCGCCGCGGTACATCGGCACAGGCAGGTTGCCCACCGACAGGGCCGGCGCCATGGCCGCACCCACCGGGCTGCCGCTGCTGGCCGACGCGCTGGCTTGCAGCGCGTGGCTGTGTGCCGGCATCTGCTGAGGCAGCAGCGCCACCGTCTCGCTGCCGCCAGACTCACCCAACGTGCGCTCGCTCAAGCCTGGCCCCTGACCCGGCGCCAGCGGCAGGCGCCCACGCAGGTTGGGCAGCGCGAAGTTGCTCTGGCCGTTGCCGCCGTAGGTGGTGCCCAGCAACGAGAACAGCGCCGTGTTCTGCGCCAGCGGCAGGATTTGGCCGTCGCAGAAGGCCCAGCCCCTGGGCGCGAAGTTGAACGGGAAGATGCGGATCTCGGCAACAAAGGGCTCGGACATCGGTGGCTCCTCAGGACTGGGACGGGAAGATCCCGAACAGCGAAATGATGCAGCTCACGGCCAGGTAGGGCGCCATGTTGTCGTGCGGCTGTGATCCGCCCTGTGGCGCCAGCGCGCCCGGCGTCATCGGCTGGGTCGGCGCGGCGCTGCCATAGCTGTTGACGCTGCCGGTGGCCGCCAGCAGGGCGCCGCCCGGCCCGCTGCCGGTGCCCGCTGCCGTGCTGGCACGCACGCCATGGCTGTGGGCCGGTATCTGGTTCGGCGTCAGCGTCACCGCTTCTGCGCCGCCGGTCTGCGCCAGGATGAAACCGCCACCTTGGTGCACCGGCACCCGTCCGCGCAGGTCGGGCAGCGCAAACGTGGTCTCGCCGTCACCGCCATAGGTGGTGCCGATCAGCTGGAACAGCACCTCGTTCTCGCTGATCGGCAACAACTGGCCGTTGCATAACATCCAGCCGGCAGGAGCGAAGTTGCCGGCAAACAGCCGCACTTCGCCGACATATGGGTTGGCCATGGGGACTCCAGTTGCGGGCGACGCGGTCAGTTGAACGACGGGAAGATGCCCTGCAGCGCGATGCAGAAGTTCAGCGTCAGGAACGGCTGCAGGTTCTCGTGCGCCTGGCTGCCACCCGCACTGCTCAGCGTGCCGGCGTGCAGCATGGTGTTGCCGCTGCCAGCCGGCGCGTAGCGGTTGATGCCGCCGCGCGGTTTGGCCGCAGGCAAGGCCTGGCCCGGCAGGTTGTTGTTGGCAACATCGCCGCTGGCGTTCAAGCCATGGCTGTGGCTGGGCAGTTCAGCCGCCGTCAGGGTGTGGGCCTGCTCGCCGGCGCGCTCGCCCAGCACATGGCCGTTGCCCACATGCAGCGGGCTGCGCCCACGCAGGTCGGGCAGGGCAAAGTTGACGCGGCCGTCACCGCCGTAGGTGGTGCCCAGCAGCGAGAACAAGGCCTGGTTCTGGTTGATCGGCAGCAACTGGCCATTGCACAGCGCCCAGCCCTTGGGCGCAAAGGCAAAGGACATCAGCCGGATCTCGGAGATGAATGGATCAGCCATGCGTGACCTCGTGATCAGTTGAATACGGCTTCGTAGCGCACACCGGCCGCGCTGCGCGCCACCGGCACCAGAAACACCGGCATGGGCTCGGGCCCCAGCGCCGGGTGCGCCAGGGCGTAAGTGGCCTGCGCCAGCAGCGGCTGGGCCGGGCCCTCGAACAGCAGCGAGAACGGCGTGCGCACGGCATCGCCGGGGCAGCCCAGCGCGCCCGCCTCGACCAGATGCAGCGGCAATGGCGCACCCGCGTCGACATGCAGAACGAACGCTGCGCCCAGCAGCGGCGCAAAGCTGGCCAGCGTCAACATCGGCTGTGTGCTGCGGTGGCTCAGGCGGCGCTGTTTTGCCGGCGCGCCACCCGCAGCCCCAGCCCCGCCAGGCCGGCGGCCAGCAGCAGCCACTGCGCCGGCTCGGGCACCGGCTGGCTCAGCAAATCGATGCGGAACTCGGCGTAGTTGGCGCTGCCGCCCAGGCCCCGGTCCACCAGCACCAGCGATTCGTCCAGCGTGAAGCGCAGGCTGCTGAAGCCGGCGTTGCCCGAGACAAAGCTGCTGGCGACCAAGCCGGCTGCCAGGCCGCTGCTGCCCGCCACGCCATAGCCATCGAAGGCCCGCACGTCGAGCCCGGTGATGGTGTAGCCCGGGATGGCGATGCCGCTGATCAGGTAGTGCGCGCCGGCTGCGTAGCCGCTGCGCAGGCCGTCCTCGCTGCCGGCAGCCACACGGACCAGGATCGCATCGCCGCTGAAGGCGATCTGCTCGAAGTCGAGCATGGTGTCGCTGATTGCGCCGGTACCACCCTGGCCCGCCGCAACGATGCCGGTGGCCAGCGGCGCGGCCTGCACCAGCGTGAGCGGCGTGGCGTCGACGTCGGTGCCTGCCGGCGCCGACAGCGTGACGGTGATGGTGTCGCTCAGCGCCGCCTGCGCGGGCAGCGCTGCCAGCAGTGTGAACACGGTGGCCAGCGATGCCATGGCTGCGTTGGCTGCGTCAGCTGCGTTAACGGCCGGGTGTGGGAAGCGGGTGATCACGGGGAGCCTGTCCTTTCGGGCCGACCGTTGCCGGCCCTTGGCACGGCCGCGAGATCGGCCGTCTGCCGCTTGTATCAGGCCTGCGCTGCGGCGTGCGCGCATTGACCCCCGGTCAGGGCTCCCAACCCCTTGAATGCGGGGCGGTGACCGTGTGCAGCGTCAGCCCTCAAGCGCCAGCGGCAGCGCCAGGCACAGCCGGGTACCGCCGCCGGGCGCAGCCAGCGGCTGCAGGCTGCCGCCGTGCAGTTGCGCCACACGCTGGGCGATGGCCAGGCCGAGCCCGCCGATGCCACCACCCGGGCGGCGCAGCGGCGGCTCGCGCAGGCTCTGGCCTTGCTGCAGCCGCTGCACCAGCTCGGCCGACAGCCCCGGCCCGCCGTCTTGCACCACCACCTGGGCCAGCACGCCCTGGCGCTGCAACTGCACCCGCACCGGCGCCGGCCCGGCGGCGTGGCGCAGGGCGTTGTCGATCAGGTTGGACAGCGCGCGCTCGACCAGCTGCAAATCACCGTCCAGCTCCAGCCGGCCGGGGGCCGGGCCGTCCAGCACCACCGCCGCCGGGCCGGCAGCGAGGCTGAACTTCTGCACCGCGTCGCTGACCAGCTCGTCCAGGCTGAAACGCTCACGGTGCAGCACCTGGCCGGTGGATTGCAGCGTGGCCAGCTCGAACAATTGCTGCGACAGCCGCCGCACCTTGTCACTTTGCGCCAAGGCCGCGGCCAACAGGCGCTGCGGCAACGCGGCCGGGCGCCCGTCGCCAGGCTGGGCCAGCGCTTCCAGGTGGCCGTGCAGGGCAGTCAGCGGGGTGCGCAGGTCATGCGCCACGCTGGCCATCATTTCGCGGTGGTCGCCTGCCTGCTGGGCCTCACGCGCGGCCTGCTGTTCCACCCGCTGCACCATGCCGGCCCAGGCCTGGCCGATGGC
>JANNMP010000501.1:0-12989 GCA_031398015.1 Burkholderiaceae bacterium | reverse complement strand
AACTGGCCCTCGGCCTGCAGGCTGTCGGCGCGCGACAGCAGCGCGTTGACGGGGGTCAGGTGGCCGGTGGCACCGGGCGGGTGGTTGTAGAACATGCGGTGGGTGCGGTGGTTCACCGCAAAGCTCTGCAAGTCCAGCAGCCACTGGCCCGACACCGCGTCGCTGATGCCGAAGCTGTCGAACTCTTCGAAGGTGGCATAGCGGCCCAGCGGTGTCACTGCCGATGTCCACAGCTTGTTGGTCAGGCGCTGGCCGTCGCGCCATGAGCGCACCATGCCCGTGCCCAGGTCGGCCACCAGGTACATCGCGCGCACACCGCGCGCTTCCAGCCAGCGCACGGCCCACAGCGGCGTGTTGCCCACCGGCGACGAGTATTCGGTGATCTTGCGCTTGGTCACCCGCTCGATGGCGTCGAAGTTCTGCGCCAGCAGCGGTGTCAGGTCGGGCACGTTCTGCTCGTTGGCCACCAAGCCCCAGTAGTCATGGATCCAGCCACCGTGTGAGCCCAGGTTGTGCGCCGGCAACTTCTGCGACGCCGGCAGCGACGCATAGGCACCCAGGTTGCCCAGGCGCTTGACCAGGTCTTGCGCGCTGGCGTTGTTGTTCAGATTGATGCCGTTGCCGTCGCCGAAGTTGATGACATCAGGCCCCGCGGTGAAGTGAATCGAGTACGGGCCGCGGTTGAGCACCCGGGTCTGGTCCAGCAGGTTGCGGGTGTGCAGCGTCAGGTCGTCGCCGTCGTCCACATGCCAGTTGTAGACCAGGCCGCCGCGCCCACGCGGCTGCACCGACATGCTGGCCACGCCCACTTGCTCACGCGCGAACAGGTGCAGAAAGCCATGCAGCGGCGCGCCGTCCGAGCCGATGGCCTTGAAGTAGCCCAGCGGCATGTTGACGAACAACACCTGGCCGCTGCCGTAGTTGCGCTGGCCGGCCACCAGGCCATGCTCGGGCGACGACAGGTACACCTGGCCGGGGAACTCACCGGTGGTCACGTAGTGGTAATAGCCCAGCGGGCCGTAGCCATAGCCGCTGATGGCCTGCAGCGTCGGGTCGATCGGCACCAGCGCGGCGGCACCGGCCGGGTTGTTTGGGCTCGCCAGGCTGGTGTCGGTCCAGCCCTCGGCGCTGCGGCTGAGCTTGGCGGCCACGCTGTCGCTGCGGCGCACTTGCCGGTCGAGCCAGTGGCGGTCGCGCGCCGGGCTGGCGGCGGGGTTGCGGCGCGCATAGCGCAGCGTGCCCGAGCCTTCCACGCCGATGCCCAGCAGCGCGCGCAGGCTGTGCTGGCGGCGTTTGCGCACGTCGGCCGAGCCCTCGTCGATGGGCTGCATTGCACGCTTGCGCAGCAGCTCCAGCATGTTCTGGGCGCCGCCTGGGTCGTACTGGCTGGTGGGCACAAACGCGGTGGTGTTGGTGGCCATGGCCAGGCTGGCCGGCGGCACATAGGGCAGGTACTTGCCCGGCGGCATCTGCAGCGACTCCAGCCGCGCCTGGGTGCCCACCACCGGCCCGAAGCCGACCATGCTGGCAGCGCCCTGGCCGTTGTTCCAGATCACATAGTCCACGCCCACCAGGTCGGCAAAGCGTGAATTGCCCAGCGCCGGGAAAAAGCCGTTGGACTCTTGCACACCGGCGTCGTACACCAGCATCAGCTTGCCGCCAAGGTAGGCGTATTGCTTGATCGCCGCCACCACGGCGGCGCTGGCGCGGATGTGGGCGCTGTCGGGCACCACCAGGCCGGCAATCTGCGCTGCCGCCTGGCTGCCCAGGGCCAGCAGCTGGGCGTCGGTGATCACGTCCATGCGGATGCCTTCTTCGGCGGCGCTGTCGGTCCACACCTGCACCGGCCAGGCGCTGCGGTCGGCGCCGTCGGGCACCAGCAGGGTCAGGCGGTCACGCGGCGGGGCGGCCAGTGCGCTGGCGCTGCACAGGGCCAGCAGGCCGGGCAGCAGCAGTTGGCGCAGTGCGCGCCGCAGCGCGCCGGGGTGGGGGTGTTTCATCGTGTCTCTCCTGCGGAGGGTGGTGGGGCGTGGGACGGCCTGGCCATGGCCAGGCCCGTTGGCTGCGGTGCCGGTGGTTCTGCCAACCACAGCAGCCACAGCAGGTCACTGACCTGGAACGGCCAGTCGAACGGGGCGCGTGGGTCGAGCCAGCGTGCGCGCGCGCGGGCCACCCAGGTGCGTGCGGCAGCCTCGTCACCGGTGCACAGCGCGGCCACTGCTGCCGCCGGCCACCAGAAGCCGGCCGGGTCAGCGGTGCGGCCGGCCCAGTGCGGCTTGCGCCACGGCTGCTGGGCGCGGTGCCAGGCGGCGGCGGCGCGGCCCGGGGCACCGGTGTCAGCGCCCCACAGCAACGGCCAGGCCTGGGCCATGGTGTCGGGGTACCAGCGCTCGCGCTGCAAGGCTCCGGCGCCGCGGTACACGCGCCAGGCGTTGGCGCCGGGGTCCCACAGCTGGGTGCGCAAGCCGGCCTCGGCACGGCTGGCCATGGTGTTGCTGTTGACCGCCGATTGCGGCTGGGCATAGGTGTCGCGCTGCAGGCGGGCCCAGGCGCGCCAGCCGGCGATCACTTCCACCGTGTCCATGGTGTAGACCACCGGGTGGCTGGGCTTGGCCAGCGTCAGGCCGTCGCTGTCGGTGAGCTGGGCCATGGCCATCGCGGCGGCTTCCAGCAGGGCGCGCAGCGCTGGCTCACGCAGCAGCGCCACCGCGCCGCCCTGGCGCTGGAAGGCATCGGCCAGCAGCAGGGTGGACGCGGCGGTGCTGTCCACCGCATCGACATCACCGCAGCGGTCGGCGCTCAGGCCGGGTGGGCACATGGCCAGTGCCTGGTCGGTGCTGCGCACCCAGTGGTCAGGCACCACGCCACGCTGGGGGTCGCTGGTGGCCACGTGGCGCGCCATCCAGCGCAGCCAGTCAGCGGCCAGCGGCAGCGCATCCGGCGCCACCGCCAGCGCGCCCAGCAGGCCCAGGTTGACGGCATAAGCCGACACCTGCTGCCAGGCCTGGCCCTGGACATCGACAAAACCGCTGCCCAGGTGGGTGCGGATGGCGCCATGCGCGGCGCGCTGCGGCGCCTGCACCACCAGGCTGTGCAAGGCCTGCAGCGCGGCGTCGCGGAAGACGCTGTCCACCAGCGCCGGGCCGCCGCCCACCGGGCGGCCGCTGCAAGCCGATTCAGCCAGCGGCGGCGCGGCTGCGGCAGCGCCGGCCAGCCACAGGCCCGTGGCCGCCAGCAGGCACTGCCGAATGGTTGGCCGCCGCGTCATGGCTTGGCCACCAGCGCTGCCGCGCCTTGCGCGTCACCCGGGCGCGCCGGGTCATGCCAGCCCATGCCCCAGCCGTACAGCGCCACCAGGCCGAGGATCGGCACCAGCACGCCGAACAGCAGGTGCAGCACCGGCATCACCACCAGGCCCAGCGCGGCCAGCAACGCGGCATGGCTGGCGTACAGCAGCGGGCCCAGCACGGCCAGGTAGGCCAGGGTCACCGCAGTCAGTGCGATGCGCTGCCAGGCCCGGAACGGGAACAGGTAGAAGGTGCCGAAGTGGATCCACGGCGTCAGCAGCATCAGCGCCCAGACTTGGCGCAGCCCACCGCCCACATGGCTGGCGGCCGAATGCGCAAAGCTGGCCGGCCAGACGGCAAAGTACAGCAGCGAGGCCGCATGCACCAGCACCACCAGGCGCAGCAAATAGGCGCCGGGGCGCGCGGCATCGGGCAGCCAGCCGGCCGCCAGCCACACGGCCACCACCACCAGCGCATGCGCGGCCAGGTTGAGCGGGCCGTTGCCGGGCAACTGCAGGTCGGCCACCACCACCGGCATCGCCCAGAACCCTTGCCACGGGCCCGGCCACAGGCCCTGCCAAAAGCCTTGCGCCAAGCCCAGCTCATGCAGCGGCGCCGGCAGATGCTGGCCCGGCAGGCCCATGGCCATCAACCACCACAGCAGGCTCGCATTCCAGGCCTGGGCGATGGCCGGCTGGGCCAGCGCCAGCAGCGCGCTGAAGCCCAGCGCGATGGCCAGCCCCTGCAGCAGCCGCCCGGTGGGCAGGCGCAGGTGGCGGATCGAGCGGTGCTGGCCGATGGCGCCGCCGCGGTGGCCGCGCTGGTGCAGCCGCCGTGGGTCGAGGTAGCCGGGGACCAGGCGTTTCACCATGTCGAGAACAGCCCGGCGCCCAGGCTCAGGCGGTCATAACTGGGGTTGTGGTAGTGCTCGGCCTGGGCGCTGAACCCCCAGCGTGGGCCCAGCCAGCGGCGCCACTGCAGGGCCGCACTGCGGCTCTTGAAATCGACCAGCTGGGCGCCGGCGCCCAGCGCCTGGTAGCCCTCGCTGCCCGCCGACAGGCGCAGGCCGAAGGTCTGCCTGCCGTCCTGGCCCCAGCTGGCGCTGCCGGTGAACATGGTCGAGCGCACGTCGCCCGGGTCACTGGCATTGGCCATGACCACCGCCTGCAGCACCAGCGGCGCGGCGGCATAACTCACCAGCGCCAGGCCGATGCCGCTGTCGCTGCGCTGGTTGTCGTACAGCGCCCGGTAGGCCAGCAGCTGGGCGATGGTCTCACGCTGCGCGCCCAGCTTGGTGGCCAGCAGCAGGTCAAGCCGCTGGCGCGGCCAGTTCGGCCCGCCGTGGCCGAGTGTGAGGTTGGCGCCCGCGTACCAGCGCTCGTTCAGGCCGCGGCTGAAGCCGGCGCCGATGACGCCGCCAGTGGCGCCGAAGCGGCGTTCCTGCAGCAGCTCGGCGCGCAGCACATCGTCACCACCGCGTTGCGATGTCAGGCGCAGGTTCAGGGCCTGGCCGTCGGGCAGGCCGGCGTTGAGGCGGCTGTGGGTGGCCACCAGGTCCACGGTGGTGCTGGTGGTGCTGGTGGGGGTCGTGGGGGCGGGGGTGGCCGGCTGGGCCAGCGCGGCGGGTGCGGCCAGGCCGATGCCGGCAGCAGCCAGCCAGGCGTGGCGTCGGCTGGGGTGCAAGGTGCGGGAGGGGTTCATTCAAAGGCCCAGGTCGTGTTGCAGGGTGTCGGCCACGCGCTGTGCGGTGCGGCCGTCGCCGAAGGGGTTCACGGCAGCGCGCATGCGCGCCAGCGCGGCGGGGTCGGCCAGCAGCGCGCTGACCGTGTTGACGATGGTTTGGGTCTCGGTGCCCACCAGCAGGCCGGCACCGGCGTCGATCAGCTCGGGCCGCTCGGTGGTTTTGCGCAGCACCAGCACCGGCGTCGACAAGGCCGCACCCTCTTCCTGGATGCCGCCTGAATCGGTCAGCGCCAGCACGCTGCGGCGCAGGCACCACAGCAGCGCCGGGTAGTCCAGCGGCGGGCACAGCGTCAGCCGGCTGCCCAGCTCACGCGCCAGCGGTGCCAGCGCGTGGTGCACCGTGTCGCTGACGGCCGGGTTGCCATGCACCGGCCACACCACCGCCAGGTCGTGGTGCGTGGCCAGCAGCATGGCCACGGCGCGTGCGGCCTGGGCAATGCCGCCGCCCCAGTTCTCGCGCCGGTGTGCGGTGACGGTGATCACGCGCCACGCGCTGCCGTGCTGGCGCAGGCTGTCGATGGCCGGCGGCAGCACTGGCGCGCCGCTGGCCAACAGGCTGTCCAGCCGGGCACAGGCGGCCAGCGCCGCGTCCACCGCCGTGTTGCCCACCGTGTGCACCTGGCTGCTGGCGATGCCTTCACGCGCCAGGTTGGCCGCAGCACCGGCGGTGGGCGCAAAGTGCCAGCGCGCCAGCCGCG
Source organism: Burkholderiaceae bacterium (assembly GCA_031398015.1). GTDB lineage: Bacteria > Pseudomonadota > Gammaproteobacteria > Burkholderiales > Burkholderiaceae_C > Pseudaquabacterium. The sequence continues at coordinate 7,261 of JANNMP010000501.1, read as the reverse complement.
CCGTCAGCTCGCGGTTTTTCTCCTCGGGGAATGGCTCGCGGGCGTTGAAGGTGCGCAGCCCGGCCTCGACATGGCCGATCGGCACGTTGTTGTAGAACGCCGCCTGGGCCGATGCCAGCGTGCTGGTGGTGTCGCCATGCACCAGCACCGCACTGGGCTGCACTTGCTCGTACAGCGCCGACAGGCCTTCAAGCAGCAGGCCGTTCAAGTGCGCCAGCGAGCCGTTGCGCCGCTGCAGCGTGATCTGGTGCTCGGGCGTGATGCCGAAGAACTGGTACAGCGTGTCAGCCATCTCGCGGTGCTGGCCGGTGTGCACCCAGGCCACCGGCAGGCCACGCTGGCGCAGCGCCGCATGCACCGGTGCCATCTTGATGATCTCGGGGCGGGTGCCTACCGAGATCAGCAGCGGTGCGGCCACGTGGGAAGGCAACGACATCAGCGGCTCCGGGTGTCTGAAACGGGCACCAGCGCGGCCACCAGGCGCGTGCCGCCGCTGGCGTTGATGCGCCAGTACGGGCCGTCGCGGTCGATCTGGGCCTGGCCTTGCAGCAATTGCGGGCGCGCCAGGCCGGCGGCGGGCAACAGCCAGCTCATGTGCTGCAGCGAGCTGGCGTGCTCGGCCACCAGGCGGCGCGGCCCGTCGGCATCGGCATTCAAACGGCGCGGCCCGTCGGCAATGCCGCCGTCGGCCACCACCTGCCAGCGCACGCCCAGGCGGCGGTTGGCGAAGCTGGCGTACTGGCTCATCGTCATCCAGCGCAGCCGGCCGCTGTCGACCAGCGCACGGCTGTGCTGCAGCCAGCGGCTGAAGGCCTGCGGAAACAGCGCGATGCCCGGTGGGTGGAAGTACACCAGCCGCACCGTGCGCTGGTCAGCGCAGAAGTCGGCCACATCGGCCAGCCAGGCCGCCAGCGCGGCTTCGGGCACCTGGCGGCCATGCGCCTCCTCGAAGCTGGCGTCGGGGCCGTAGCTCAACACCGGGAAGGCCCACATGTCGGCCGGGCCACGCTGGCCGTCCTGGTAGCTGCGGGTGGGCGGCATGCCGATGTCGCCGGTGAAGTAGTAGGCGCGCACACCCCGCTGGTGCAGCCAGGGCGTGACCCAGCCTGGGTGGTTGCCCAGCGGCGCCGAGTACTCACGCACCGGCATGCCGCTGATGGCGCGCACCACATCGGAGTTGCGCTGGATCAGCTCACTGGTGAGGCCCCGGTCCTGGCTGTCGGCCAGGCGGCCGAAGGCGTTGTGGATCCAGCCGCCGTGGCTGCCGATCTCGTCGCCACGCGCGGCGAAGCGGCGCACCCAGGCGCTGCTGACGGGGTTGTGCAGCAGGTCCATGCCGCGCTGGTCACCGACTTGGTCGACATCGGGGCCGGCGGTGAAGTGCACCGAGTACGGGCCCTGCTCGAAGGCGCCGAGTGCGGCCAGCTTCTCCATCGCGGGCAGCGCGGCGGCGGCGTCGACGTGCCAGTTCATCACCAGCGCGCCACGCGCATCGGGCATCGGCGACAGCTGCGCCAGGCCGGCCATGTCCTGCGCGAAAAAGCGCATGAAGCTGTGCAGGAACATGCCGTCGGTGCGCAGCTTCAGGTAGGTCAGCGGCAGGTTGACAAACAGCACCCGGCCACGGCCGGCAGTGCGCACACCGGCCAGCACGCTGTCGTTTTCGCCATGCATCAGGCGCTGTCCCTGGTACGGCCCGGCGGTGGCGAACACCGGGTAGCGCAATTTGCCGTAGTGGTAGCCGGTGACTGCCAGCGCCTCACCCGGCTGGGGTGGTGGTTGTTGGCTGTTGAGCGGCTGGCCGTCGGCCTCGCGCACCACCTTGCCCGGTGGCAGGCGCAGCGGCACCAGGGCGTCGGCGTCGATCCAGGCCTCTTGCTCGCGCAGCATGGCGGTGTTGAGCTCGCCGTAGAGCGCATAGCGCACGCCCGCCAGCGCCGACAGGCGTGACTGCTGCGGGTGGTAGCGGCCGGCCATGTCGGCCACACCGGCGTCATGCACCAGCATCAGCAGCGCGCCCTCATGCACCCGCTGCGCCAGGTGGGCCAGCAGGGCGTCGTTCATGCGGCGGTGCAGGGCGTCGGGCACGACCAGCGCGGCGTCGCGGTGGCGCGCCGGTTCACGCAGCAGCTGCGATGCGCTCAGCAGCACCAGGGGAAAGCCGGTTTCGTCGGCCGCGTCTTGCCAGGCCTGCACTTGCGGGTCATCGCCCAACCAGCCGTCGGGCAGCAGCAGGGCCAGGTGGGTGGGCAGGGCCGGCGCCGGCGCGGCGCGGCTGGCGGCCCAACCCAGGGCCAGCGCGGCCAGCAGCAGCAGCAGCCCGGTGGCGGCGCGGCGGTGCCAGACCTTGCCGGTGTGGCGCATCATGCCCACACCTGCTGCGGGTTGCCGTCGTCGTCGTCAGCGGCGTCCGACTGGCCGTGCAACGCCGCCGGCTGCGCCGGGTCAGCCAATGTGCTGCCCTGCTCACCGGCCCACAGCGTGCCGTGCACCACCACGCCGGCGGCCACCACGATGCGCGGCGCGGTGACGGTGGCCGGTGCGCCGATGGCGCCAACCACGCAGCCCGGGCCGATCTCCACCGCTGTCTCCGACACCACTGCGCCCAGCACCACGCAATGCGCGCCCAGCTCGATGCGGCCGGTGGCCACCAGGTTGCCGATGATGCGGCAGCCGTCGTCGGCCTGCAGCATGCCGTTGGCCTTCAGGCTGCCCCGCACCACGCAACCGCGGCCCAGCAACAGGTCGGCCTGGCCCACCAGGTCACCGCGCCAGGCCCGGGCCGGGCCGACCCGCAGCGTGTGGGCACAGGTGCCACGGCCGGCCACCGCATCCCAGGCCACCTCGGGTGGCAGGCCCAGGCTGCGGCGCAGCGGCGTGCCGCGCTGGCCGGGTGATGGCGGGGCCTGGCGGCTGTCGGCAACCTGCCCGAACTGCACCACCGGGGCATGCAGCAGGCTGAATGACACGCCGCTGCTCACCGTCAACAAGCGCTCGGCGCTGATGCGCCCGGCCAGGCGGCAATGGCGTGGCACGTCCACCCGGTCGGCATGGGCCCAGCGCAGCACGGTGGTGTGCGGCGCCAGCCGCAGCGTGCGGCCGGCCCACAGCGCGCGGTAGATGCGCCCGGCAGCGGTGTGCAGGTCGCCAGTGGCCGCCACCTCGGCCAGCAGGTCGGCGTCGGGCGGCAGCCGCAAGTCACCGCTGCAATGCCAGACGGTGCGGCTGGCGCCTTCGCGTTGTTCGGTCTTGGTCAACAGCCAGCTGCCCAGGCTGGGCACGGCGGCCAGGCGTGAGCGGCCCAGCCGGTTGCGCCCATGCGCCAGCGCGCCGGCCAGCTGCTCGGCGAAGGAGCGCGCCAGGTAGGCGGGGTCGAGCGCATCGAGTGTGTCGATGTGCAGCGGCACCACGTCGCTGGGCCAGCGCCATTCCAGCCAGGCCGGCAGCATCGGCAGCAGCACCAGCAGCGCGGTCAGCGTGAAGAGCAGCAGCCACATCATGTGGCTGGCCCCGCGCGCTCGATCCCAGGCCCCTGGTGGTCAATGCCAGGCCCCTGGTGGTCAATCCCAGGCCCCTTGCGGTAGCGCACCGTCTTGTCCCACTGGAAGTTGCGCCCGGGCAGGTGGTCGAGCAGGGCCTGCTCCAGCACTGCCCTGGAGATGGCCAGCGCGCTGACGATGAAGCCCAGCCAGTTGAACGCCAGCAGGCGCACACGGCGGTGTGATCTGTCCAGGTGCACCGCCGCAGCAATCTCGAAAAACGCGGCAAAGTTGCCCAGCGCGCTGTGGCCCATGAAGGCCAGCACCATCAGCGCCGGCAGCGCAAAGTCCAGCGTCACGGTGAAGTACATCAGCAGGCTCAAGGCCCAGCCCAGGATCAGCAGCGGCGACATCAGGTACACACCCAGCAGCAGCACGCCGTCGATGCGCTCGGCCAGATGCACACCGGGGCGGCGCAGCAGGGCCAGGCTGTGGCGCACCATGGCCTGGTTGTGGCCCTTGGCCCAGCGCTTGATCTGGCGGATGCGCACGGCCCAGGCCTGCGGCACCTCCTCGTAACACTCGCTGCGGTTGTGGTACACGGTGCGCCAGCCGCCCAGCAGCAGGCGGTAGGTCAGGTCGGTGTCTTCGGCCAGCACGTCGTCATGCCAGCCGCCCACCGCCATCAACGCCTTGATGCGGATGCCACCCACGGTGCCGCCGTACTGCGGCACCAGGCCCAGGTTCATGCGCGCCTGCTGGTCGACCTGGTAGCCACCCGAGCGCTCCAGGTCGAGCAGCCGGGTGAGCAGGTTGGCGCCGACGTTGTTGGGCACCACGCGGCCCATCACCGCGCCCACCTCGGGGTCGACAAAGGGCGCCATCAGGCGGCGGATCAGCCCGCGTGAGGGCAGGTAGTCGGCGTCGAAGACGATGATGAAATCGGTCTCGACCAGGGCGGTGGCGTCTTTCAGCGCCGCCGCCTTGCCAGGCTTGCCGCCCGTGCGGTGGAACGCTCGGATGCGGCCTGGGTGCTGCAGCACCACCGCGTCGATGATCTCGCGCGTGCGGTCGCTCGAGCGGTCATTGACCGGCATCACCAGCAAACGCTCTGCCGGGTAGTCCACCAGCATCAGGTTGGCCAGGCAATCGGCAATGACCGACTCTTCGTTGTGCGCGGCCACCAGCACCGTCACCCGGGGCCAGTCAGCGCTGACGATGCTGGCGTAGGGGTGGCGCTGGGTGCCGAACAGCCGGTTCAGCGAGAACACGTAGTGCCGCACCGCATACACCAGCAGCAGCAGCAGCAGCACGGCCACGCTCAGTGACAGCGACCAGGCCCACACGGCGCCCAGCGGGCTGTGCACAGGGGTGGCCCAGGGGGCGTCTGCCGTCCACGGTGCAAGTCCGACAACTGGGGCCACTGAGCCTGCTCCGATGAATCCGACGACACGTTGTTGCCCGCCCATGCGGGAATGCAACCCAACTGCCAGATTGCGCGAAAACAGCGAAAACCATGATGCTATCAATTTGTTCAGTTTAGTAATTGATCGCGCACAGCGACACGCTTGAACTTGGGGTGGACAGCGCCATTGGCGCGTGCCTTGGGCGGCGCAGCGGCTAAAACTGCGCACATCGCCGGGTTTCCGCGTGTTTGCCCAACGCGGCACCCGGGCGGCCAGCGGTCCGAAGCTTGTTGATCCAACCAGCCTGGACAACCGGCCTGACCAACGTGCCTGGCCACTGCGCCTGGCCACCAGCCTGGCCAACCGACTGCGGCCAACAACAGCGAGGTGGGTCCGCGTGGCCAAGCTTCCCCCGGGCGTGGGCCCGCGCCTGCGGTTCGAGCGCGCCTGGCGCGACCCCAAAGCCCAAGGTGGTTGACATGGCCGCCGGGCCTGCATGAACATGGCCGGCCATCCAGCCCAGGAGCGTTCGATGCGGCCCGATCCACTGCAAATTGTCGGCACCCTGTTGCTGTGCGCTGCGGCTGCTGCGGTCCAGGCCCACGGGCCCGGCCGTGACCGGCTGGCACCCGGGCCGCTGAACGCCATCACCGACGTGCCCGGCATCAGCGTGGGCCATGCCACCGGCAGCGATGCCGGCGCCACCGTGGTGCTCACTGCCGGCCCCACCGGGCTGGGCGTGGCAGGCGGGCTCACCCAGCGCGGCGGCTCACCCGGTACCCGTGAGACCGACCTGATGCGGCCCGACAACATGGTGGAGATCGTCAACGCCATCGTCTTGAGCGGCGGCAGCGCTTTCGGCCTGGCCGCCGCCAGCGGCGTGATGCGCTGCCTCGAAGCGCGTGCGGTGGGCTTCCCGGTGGGCGGTGGCAATGTGGTGCCCATCGTGCCGGCGGCGGTGTCGTTCGACCGCGCCACTTGCGGCGCACCAGCCACCAGCCGGCCCGACTTCAACAGCGGCCTGCAGGCCTGCACAGCGGCCAGCACCGGTGCGGTGGCGCAGGGCAATGTGGGCGCCGGCACCGGTGCGGTGTCGGGCGGCGTCAAGGGTGGCATCGGCAGCGCCAGCGTGGTGCTGCCCAATGGCGTGATCGTCGGCGCGCTGGTGTCGGTCAATTCCGAAGGCGCGGCCTATGACAGTGATGGTGATGTGCTGGCGGCACAGCTCGGGCTGGGGCAGGAGTTCCGGGCGCTGACCAGGGCCGGTGGCCATGCCCGGCGCGTGCCGGCCAGCTTGCCCGGCGGCGCGCTGCGCAGCGGCACCAATGCGGTGGTGGCCACCAACGTGGCACTCACCAAGTCACAGGCCACCAAGCTGGCCGAGATGGCCGACGACGGCATCGCACGCGCCATCAGCCCGGCACACACACCGGGTGACGGCGACACGCTGTTCCTGGTGGGCACGGCGCGGCTGGCGCTGGCGCCGCTGGGCGAGACCAATGCGGTGCTGACACAGATCGGCGCCGCAGCGGCCGACGCCGTGTCGCGCGCCGTGGTGCATGCGCTGCTGGCGGCCAGATCGACTGCGTGTGTGCCGAGTTATTGCGACAGTTTTCCGTCGGCTTGCCGCAACCGGCGTTGAGAGGGCATCACCATGGCGCAACACATCACATCCTGCATCACGCTGCTCACGTTGCTGGCCACCAGCACCGCAGCGCTGGCGCAAACCCTGCCGCAAACCCCAGGGCCGCAAAACGCCATCACCGATGTGCCCGGCATCGAGGTGGGCCAGCACACGCAATCGGTGGCCACCGGGGGCCTGACCGGCACCACCGTGGTCATCGCCCGTGGTGGCGCCACGGCCGGCGTCACCCAGCGCGGCGGCGCGCCGGGCACCCGCGAGACCGACCTGCTCAGGTCGGAGAAGGCCACCGGCACGGCCCATGCGGTGGTGTTGACCGGTGGCAGTGCCTATGGCCTGGCGGCGGCCGACGGGGTGATGACCTGCCTGGAGGCCCAGGGCATCGGCACGCCGGTGGCCAATGGCGCCATCGTCCCCGTGGTGCCGGCAGCGGTGGTGTTTGACCCGGGGCGCTGCGCGCCCTTCAACTTCCGCCCCGACGCATCGTTTGGTGCCGCCGCCTGCAGCGCCGCCAACAACGGCCCGGTGTTGATGGGCAATGTGGGCGCCGGTGCCGGCGCACGCTCGGGTGGTGTCAAGGGTGGCCTGGGCACGGCCAGCGCGCTGCTGCCCAACGGCGTGGTGGTTGGCGCCATCGTCTCGGTCAACTCTGTCGGCCGCACTTTCGACGCCACCACAGGCGCGTTTTTTGCCGGCTACATCGCCAGCGCCGGCGATGCGACGGTGGCGTCGGC
>JANNMP010000457.1:0-10069 GCA_031398015.1 Burkholderiaceae bacterium | reverse complement strand
CCGGTGGCCGCGCCGGTGAAGACCAGGCCGCCGGCGGTCGACAGCGTGCCGGCCATGCTCGGCTGGCCGGGCCACGCCATCTGCCACTTGCTCTTGCCGGTCATCGGGTCGATGGCGCTCAGGTGGCCATTGGGCGTGCCGGCGGGCGGGAAGTTGACGCCGCGAAAGTTTATGCCCAGGTACCACTCGCCGCGCTTGTACTCGGGCTTGGCGATCTGGTAGGGCCAGGCGATGTTCAGCGTGTTGGCATAGGCCAGGCCGGTGGCCGGATTCCAGCTCATCGGCTGCCAGTTCTTGCCGCCCAGCACCGACGGCCAGACCATCTCGTCACCACCGGCGCGGATCTTCTTGGTCACTTCACTTTCCACCGGCCGGCCGGTGGCCAGGTCGATCTTGTCGGCCCAGTTCACTTTAACATACGGATTGGCGGCCAGCAGCTTGCCATTGGTGCGGTCGAGCACGTAGAATAAGCCGTTGCGGTTGGCCTGCACCAGTGCCTTGCGCATCTGGCCGTCGATCTTCATGTCCACCAGCATGCCCACTTCCACCGCGTCGTAGTCATACGGGTCATTGGGGCTGAACTGGTAGTGCCAGACCAGCTCGCCGGTCTTGGGCCGGATGGCCACCACCGAGCACACATACAGGTTGTCACCCATGCGCACCGTGGGGTTCCAGGGGCCGGCGTTGCCGGTGCCCCAGTACACCAGGTCCAGCTCGGGGTCATAGGCGCCGGTCAGCCAGGTGGGTGCGCCGCCCTTGGCATGCGTGTCACCGGGCCAGGTGTCGCCGCCCTTCTGGTCGGGCGCGGCGGTGGTGTAGAACTTCCACAGGTGCTTGCCGGTGGCCGGGTCCCAGCCGTCGATGAAGCCGCGGGTGCCGTATTCACCACCGGCAATGCCGGTGATGACCACGCCGCCGGCCACCAGCGGCGCGCTGGTCATGGCATGGCCATCCTGGTAGTTGGCGGCCTTCATCTTCCACAGCGTCTTGCCGGTCTTGGCGTCCATCGCCATCACATGCGAATCGAGCGTGGCGCGGAACAGCTTGCCCTCATAGATGGCGACGCCGCGGTTCAGGATGCCGCAGCAGGCGTACTTGAAGACGTCCTGCGGCAGCTCGATCTCCTGCTTCCAGAGCTGCTTGCCGGTGACCGGGTCGAGCGCCACGGTGCTGTTGAAGGTGGTGACGTACATCACCCCGTCGTGGATGATGGGCTGGCTTTCCTGGCCCTGCGGGTTGTTCAGGCTGTAGCTCCAGGTGGGCTGCAGCTTGTCGGCGTTCTTGGTGTTGATCTGCTTGAGCGGGCTGTAGCGCTGGTTGTTGTAGCCCATGCCGTAGGTGAGGATGTCGCCTGGCGTGGTGGCGTCGGCCTTCAGCGCGGCGTCGCTTTGCGCCAGCACCGGTGGCGCCGCCAGGCAAAGCAGGGCCGCGCCAGCGGCCAGCCATCGTGTGGTGTTCATGCGCTTGTCTCCTTGTGGTGGGTGCGCCACGCTGCAGCCGATGTCAGCGGCGTCAGGGGCGTCAGGAAAGCTCCCGACCGCGCATGGTGGGCGTTTGGCGCGCGGCTGTCCATGCATCGCGGGCAATCCCTAGTGCGCCGGGTGCGCCGGCCCTGCCTACAGTGCGTGCGCGCGGTGTTTCCAGGCACCAGCGCAAGTGGGTGTTGCAGCGTGCAACACCTGCAGCCCGCGCCACAGGACCGCCCGCCATGCACAGCTCCATTGATCTCCAGGCCCGCTTGCTGACGGTGCGCAGCCACTACCGGGTGACACCATGGATCCAGCCGCGTGACGATGAAGCGCCGCTGCTGCGCTCATGGCAGCGCTGCCGCGACGTTGGCATGCGCGAGCATGAGCGCGTCAGCTTCGAGCTGGTCTCGCGCGCGCAACTGGCGGCGCTGGACGAGCAGCACGGCGCACTGGTGCGCCGCGCCCGGCCCGAGACTGAGCGCCTGGCCCATGCGCTGCGGGGCACCGGCAGCGCGGTGCTGCTGTTCAACCCACGTGGCGTGGTGATCGACCGGCTGTGCCATGAGGCGGCGGCGGCGCCAGCGCTGCTGCAGGCCACGCGCCTGGGCGTGAACCTGGCCGAGCGCTGCGTGGGCACCAGCGCACCGGCCATCGCGCTGGCCGACGGCCTGCCCTATCTGGTGGGGCGCGACGCGCATTTCTTCGACAACGTGCGGCCGTTCTTCTGCGTCGCCGCGCCGATCGACAGCCCCAGCGGCCAGCGTCTGGGCGCACTCGACATCACCATCTACGACAGCGTGCCCGGCTTCGACATCCTGTCACTGGTGGTCGATGCGGCAGCGGCGATCGAAAACAGCTTGTTCAGCGCGGCCGCCGACCAGCTGCTGGTGCACTTCCATCCACGCGCCGAGCTGCTGGGCACGCCGATGCAGGGCCTGCTGCAAGTGGGCGCCGACGGCGTGGTCTGCGGCGCCAACCGCATGGCGGCGCGGCTGCTGTGCCTGCCGCGTGCGGCGCTGCTGGGCCGGGCCTTCGGCGCCCTGTTCGACCGCCGGCTGCAGGCGCTGTTTGCACAACCCCAGCGTTGCGGCAGCGCCCAGCATGACGGGCTGGTGGAAATGCTGACCCATGTGGGTCTGCAGGTGATGGCCCGCTTCGAAGGCATTGCCATGCGCCCACGCAGCCCGGCGCGCCAGGCCGCAGCAGATTTCAGCGCTGGCAGCACGGCCAACGCTGCGCCGCCGCTGCAGCCACCCGAGCCCACACCCAGCCTGCGCGCGCTGGAGAACCAGGCCATCGGCCGCACCCTGGCCGCACTGCACGGCAATGTGGCGGCCACCGCGCGGGCGCTGGGCATCAGCCGCAACACCATCTACCGGCGTCGCAGCGCCGCCGCCGCCGCCGCCAAGGCTGCGGGCTGAGGGCCCATGCCGCAAACGGCCAAGGCCTCTGACCGCCTGTTGCGCGCGCTGTTGCAAGACTGCCGCGGCCTGTTGTCCGCGCGCGGTGAGGCCAACGGCCCGGGCATTGCCGCGGCCATCGTGCAGCAGATCGAGAGCCTGGCCGACGAGCCGCGCACCCGCTTCTTCGACCACCTGGCGCGGGATTTTTCACCCGACCCGCAGCAGGTGCTGGCCGCCGCGCTGGCCTATGCCAAGGCGCCAGCGCACAGCGCCCACCTGATCGCGCTGACCCAGGCTGCCGAGCCGGCGCGCCAAGAGCTGTTCCGGCGCCTGAACCGCGCCCCCGGCGGCACCGCCGCCATCGTGCGGCTGCGCCAGGCGCTGCTCGAGCGGCTGCACCGCCACCCGGCGCTGGCGGCGGTGGAGCATGACCTGCTGCACCTGCTGGGCAGCTGGTTCAACCCCGGCTTTCTGCAGATGCGCAAGGTCGACTGGAACTCACCAGCCCAGCTGCTGGAGCAGATCATCCACCACGAGGCGGTGCATGAGGTCGACGGCTGGGACGACCTGCGCCGCCGCCTGCAGCCTGACCGGCGCTGCTTTGCCTTCTTCCACCCGCAGCTGCCCGATGAGCCGCTGATCTTTGTGGAAGTGGCGCTGCTGCCCGAGATGGCCGGCGCGATTGCGCCGCTGATCGACAAGCGCAGCCAGCCGCTGCCGGCTGAGCAGTTCAAGGTGGCGGTGTTCTATTCGATCAGCAACTGCCAGCCCGGGCTGCGCGGCGTGTCGATGGGCAACTTCCTGATCAAGCGGGTGGCAGATCAACTCAAGCGTGAGCTGCCGCAGCTCAAGACCTTCTGCACCCTGTCACCGATCCCCGGCCTGATGGCCTGGCTGCAGAAGCTGTGCAGCCATGCGCAGGACGCCGCGCAGGCCGATGTGGTGCTGGCCGGCCTGGGCCCCACCGCTGCCGAGCGGGCGCAGCAGGCGCTGGCCGTGCTGCGCGACGCTGCTGGCCCCGAGCTGCAGGCGCTGACCCAGGCCCAGGCCCTGGCCGCCCTGCCACCGGCGGCGCACCATGCGCTGTGGCGGCTGGCCGCGCTGTACCTGGTGCACCGCAGCCCGCTGCCCGGGGGTGACCCGGTGGCACGCTTTCACCTCGACAACGGCGCCCGGCTGGAACGGCTGAACGCGCAGGCCAACCTGGCGCCCAAGGGCCTGAAGCAATCGGCCGGGCTGATGGTGAACTACCTCTATGACCTGGCGCGCATCGAGCATTGCCATGCGCGCTTCATCAACGGCCGGGTGGTGCACTCCCGGGCCTTGTCGGCCCTGCTTTGATGGCAGCATGGCAGACCACAAGACAACGGAGACAGCCCCGATGACCCGATGCGCCACGCGCCGCCGCAGCCTGCTGGGCGGAACCGCCCTGGCCACCCTGGCCCTGGCCACCCTGTGCCTGGCCACTCCCTGGGCGGGGGCACAGCCCCAGGCCTGGCCGAGCAAGCCGGTGACCATCGTCGTGCCCTTCCCGGCCGGCGGTGGCACCGACGCCTTTGCCCGGCCGCTGTTTGCGGCCATGGCCAGGAACGCCGGCAAACAATTCATCATCGACAACAAGGGCGGCGCCGGTGGCACGCTGGGCGCCGGCCTGGCCGCCCGCGCCGCGCCCGACGGCTACACGTTCTTCATGGGCGCGGTGCACCATGCCATCGCGCCGTCGATGTACCCCAAGCTGGACTACAACCTTGAAACCGACTTCGTTCCGGTGGGCCTGATCAGCAGCGTGCCGCAGGTGATCGTGGTCAACGCCCAGCGGGTGCCGGCCACTGACCTGCCCAGCCTGCTGGCTTATCTGCGCAAGAACCCGGCCAAGCTGAATTACGGCTCGGCCGGCAACGGCACATCGCACCACCTGGCCGGTGAGCTGTTCAAGCTGCAGACCAAGACCTTCATCACCCACATCCCCTACCGCGGCGCCGGCCCGGCGCTGCAAGACTTGATCGCCGGCCAGGTCGACATGATGTTCGACGGCCTGGGCTCGTCGGCGGTGCACATCAAGAACGGCCGCATCAAGGCGCTGGCGGTGGCGTCGCCGCAGCGCGCACCGGGCTTTGCCGACGTGCCCACCAGCACCGAAGGCGGCGTGCCCACCTACCAGGTGGCCACCTGGTACGGCCTGTGGGCACCCAAGGGCACACCGAGCGCCGCCGTGGACGCGATGGCCGCCGAGATGAAGAAGGCGCTGAACAGCGACGAGCTGAAGGCCGCCTGGGCCAACCTGGGTGCCAACCCGCCCACGCTGTGGGGACCGGATTTCGGCCGCTTCGTCAATGTCGAGATCAAGCGCTGGGCAGAGGTGGTGAAAGGTTCAGGCGCAAAACTCGATTGAGGGCTGCACGCGATGAACGCCAACCTGTTTGTGGCGCTGCGCAGCGCCTTTCCGGCTGACCTGACTGCGGTGGCCGTGAGCGTGGCCGACGGGCCCAGCGCCGGTGCGGCCTACACCTGGGGTGACCTGGAACGTGGCACCGCCATGCTGGCCAACCTGTTGCAGGGCTTGCGCCTGCCACCCAGCAGCCGGGTGGCGGTGCAGACCGAAAAAAGCGTTGAAGCACTGATGCTGTATCTGGCCGTGCTGCGTGCCGGCCATGTGTTCCTGCCGTTGAACACCGCCTACCAGGCCAGCGAGATCGGCTACTTCATCGGCAATGCCGAGCCGGCGGTGGTGGTGTGTTCACCCAAGAACTTTGCCTGGGTCAGCCGCATCGCGTTCAGCGCCGGCACGGCCCATGTGTTCACGCTGGGCGAGGCGCGTGACGGCACGCTGCTGCAGCGCGCGGCGGCCTGCAGTGACCAGCATGTGCCTGCGTTGATGGGCACCGATGACCTGGCCGCCATCCTCTACACCAGTGGCACCACCGGGCGCAGCAAAGGCGCGATGCTGACGCATGGCAATTTGCTCAGCAATGCGCGCACGCTCAAGGCGTACTGGGATTGGCAGCCGAGCGACCCAGCAACCGGCCGCGTTGGCGACGTGCTGATCCACGCCCTGCCGATCTTCCATGTGCACGGCCTGTTCGTGGCCTGCCATGGCGCGCTGCTCAACGGCAGCCGCATGGTCTGGTTCGGCAAGTTCGACCCCAAGGCCACGATTGCCCGCATGGCCGAGGCCACCGTGATGATGGGCGTGCCCACCTTGTATGTGCGCATGCTGGCCGAGCCCACGCTCAACCGCGACGCGGTGCGCAACATGCGCCTGTTCATCAGCGGCTCGGCGCCGCTGCTGGTGGAAACCTTTGACAGCTGGGCCGAGCGCACCGGCCACACCCTGCTGGAGCGCTACGGCATGAGCGAGACGGTGATGCTCACCAGCAACCCCTGCCGCGCGGCCGACGGCCCGCGCCGGCGTGGCACCGTGGGTCCGCCGCTGCCCGGCGTGGGAGTGCGGGTGGTCGACGACGCGGCCCGGGTCTGCGCCACCGGCGACGTCGGCCACCTCCAGGTGCGTGGGCCCAATGTGTTTGCCGGCTACTGGCGGATGCCCGAGAAGACGGCCGAAGAGTTCACGCCCGATGACCATGGCAACCGATGGTTCAAGACCGGCGACGTGGGCAAGGTAGAGGCCGACGGTTATGTCAGCATCGTCGGCCGCAGCAAAGACCTGATCATCAGCGGCGGCTACAACATCTATCCCGCAGAGATCGAGGGCCTGATCAACGACATGCCCGGCGTCGCCGAATCGGCGGTGATCGGCGTGCCGCATCCTGACTTCGGCGAAGCCGTGGTGGCGGTGGTGGTTGCCCACCCAGGCACCACGCTGGATGCGGCGGCAATCATCGCCAGCCTGAAAGCCAGCATCGCCAACTTCAAGGTGCCCAAGCACCTGTTCGTGGTCGCCGACCTGCCGCGCAATGCGATGGGCAAGGTGCAGAAGAACCTGCTGCGCGAGTTGCACCAGGCGCTGTTTCGCTGACGGTTCGAGGCCAGGCCACGGCCATTGGCCGTCGTGCGGTTTGGGGATGCAAGCGCCGGCCACCTGCGCAGAATCGGTGGCCTTCGCACCCACCGGCGGGCCTGCCGCTCGCTCAGCCAGCATGACCACCGCTGCGACGCTGCTGCAACGCTTGTCGACCCGAGTGCAGCACGGCTGCACCTGGCTGCGGAAGACGCTGGACAAACCCCATGCTGATTCGCCGGTGGACCTGGCCGACCCGATGGGCGGCGCCCTCAAGGACGCAGAACTGCTGGTCGCGTTTGCCGCCCAGAGCCGCCGCAGCATCGAGCCAAAGAAAGTGCTGGCATTGACCACTGCAGTGGCCCAGGCAGCCCAGCTTCGTGCGGCCGGCGGCCAGCCGACTGCAGCCGAACGCGCCGCATTCTGGACCGCCTATGACGAGTTCGCGGTCGACATCGCGCCGCTGAGTGCGCATTCGATCCGCGCGTCGGTGCGGGTCAACAGCCGGCGTTTCCCGCTGTCGCTGGCCACACCCACTGCGGTCAATGCGCTGCTGGCGATCGCGGTGTTCTACGTCTGCCTGTCGCTGCAGGGCTTCTGGGTGGCGGGCAAGGAGATGATCGAACGCGCCGAGACGCTGGACAAGCAGAAAGCCGAGCTGAACCTGAAGCTGAGCCGCAATGACGGCGAGACCGCGCGCATCCAGAACCGCATCGACCAGAAGCGGGACCACCTGTGCCGACTGGGTGACTGTGCCTGGCCTCGGGCTGGCATGAACCCGGCCAGCAAACCAGCAGCAGATGGTGCAACGTTGGCGGCGTTGCGGGCAGAACAGGCGTTGGCGCTTGGGGAGTATGACGAGAAGTTCCAGGTTGACCGCGAACTCAGCCGTGACATGCGTGCGCTCAGTGACCGCAGCCGCCCGCTGGAGGTGCTGATGACACAGTGGCACGAACGCGCCCGCGGCGTGTGCGATGCCAGCCTGCTCGGCAGCAGACCGCTGACCTTTGTCTGCCCGGTCGAGGCGATCAAGGCGCAAGACAACCGGGCGACGCTGCGCAGCAACATCGACGCCTTGCGCGACCAACTCAAGCAAAGCCGCACTGCGCGTTTGAACACGACCGCAACGTCCAGCCAGGCGCAACTGGGCCAGGAACGGCCACCGCCGGAGGCGGCGCTGTATGCCAGGGCGATGTCGCGGCAAAGCCCGGCGGATTGGCAAGCCGAACAAGACCTGCGCGCGCTGGAGCAACAACTCGGCAGCCTCGACGCCGATCATTTCGGCCGCGTCGTGGTGGAGGCCCGCCTGATCGTCGCCAACCTCGGCACCTACCTGATTGCGATGGTGATGGGGCTGCTGGGCGCGCTGACCTACATCCTGCGCACGCTCAGCCAGCAATTGCGTGACCACACCTACGTGCCGGTGTCGGCCAGCCTGAGCGTGGTGCGAATCTGCCTGGGCGCCATCGCCGGTGTCTTCGGCAGCCTGCTGGTGCCGGTGTCGGAGACGGGGCTGAAGAGCTTGCCACCACTGTTCATTCCGTTCGTCTTTGGCTATGGCATCGAGATCCTGTTCTCGCTGCTCGACAAGGTGGTGCGAAGCTTCACCCAGGCAGAACCAGCACCGCCGCCGCGCCGCGCGCAGTGAGTGCCGGGCTGCCCATCAGCCCATCAGCCCTGCGCCTTCGCAAACCGCGCATCGCGCCAGGCAATCGCCTCGCGCATGCCGCGCTCGCGCGCCACATCCATGAAGGCGCGCTTGTCGGGCGAGCCATGGCTCTCGATGTTGTGGTCGATGTCCAGCGCCATGCGCAGCGCAGTGCCCATGCCCTGAATGTCGTAGCTGCGGTTCAACGCCTTCTTGGTCTGGGCCACCAGGTTCGGGTCCATCAACGCGATGCCGCGGGCGGTGCGCAGTGCCTCAGTCAGTTGCGTGCCGCTGGCCACCACCCGGCTGACCAGGCCCATGGCCAGTGCCTCGCGTGCGGGGATGCGGTCGTCGGCGCTCAGGATGATGCGCTTGGCCTGCTTGGGGCTGGTCATCCAGGGCAGCAGCAGGGTGACGATGCCGGCGCCGAATTTCAGTTCCGGTTCGCCGAAGCTGGCATCTTCATCGGCGATGGTGATGTCGCAGGCCATCGCCAGCTCAAACGCGCCGGCCAGGCAGGCACCGTGCACGGCCGCGATGGTGGGTTTGGGGCTGTGCCAGAAGCGCATCGTGGTGTCGAAGTCCAGGTCGAGGATGGCGCGCCACACCGCGTCGCCCTCGGGCCGCTGTTCCATCTGCGCCTTCAGGTCGAAGCCGGATGAAAACGCCCGCCCGGCGCCGCTGACCACGATCACCCGCACATCGGCGTCGGCCTCGGCCTGGTCCATTGCGGTGTTGATCTCCTGCAGCGCTGACTGGTGCAGGGCGTTCAGGCGTTCGGGGCGGTTCAACACGAGCTGGGCGACATGGTCGGCCACGCCGTAGGTGATGGATTGAAACGGCATGGGCTGTCCTGTTGCAAGTGAAGGATTGGAAGCGAGCGTGGTGCTCAGGGTGGCAGCAGCTGGGTCTGGCCGGCGGCGATCAGCGCGGCCAGCGCGGTGCGGTCGGCCTTGCCGGTGCGGCCCAGCGGCAGCGCATCGCCCAGGTGCCAGGTATCGGGGTGCTTGAATTTCTCCAGACGGCTTTGCAGGTGTTGGCGCAGCGCGGCGGTTGACAGCGCGCTGCCGCTGCGCGGCACCAGCAGCACATGGATGCGCTGGCCCAGCACCGCATCAGCCACACCCACCACCAGGGCGGCGGCCACATCAGGGTGGGCGCTCAGCGCCTGCTCCACTTCCACCGGCGTCAACTTGTTGCCACCGCGGCTGATCAGCTCTTTCTGCCGGCCCATCAGTTCGACCAGGCCATCAGGGTGCTGGCGTGCCAGGTCACCGGTGCAGAACCAGCCCTGCATGAAGGCGGCAGCGGTCAGCTCGGGTGCGTCCAGATAGCCCGCCATCATGCAGGGGCTGCGCAGTTGCAGCTCAGCCACCACGCCGGGCGCCACCGGTATGCCCTGGGCGTCGGCGATGCGGTGCTGCACCTGGGGCGATGGCCGGCCGATGCAGCCCGGGCGTTGTGCAGCGTCGGCCGCAAAGGCGAAGAAATCACAGGTGGATGTCTCGGTCAGGCCGTAGATGTCGATCAACGCGCTGCGGGCAAATGTCTGGCGCAGGGTCTTGGCCAGCGACAGGCCCAACAGCTCACC
>JANNMP010000330.1:0-1964 GCA_031398015.1 Burkholderiaceae bacterium | reverse complement strand
GAGCTGATGCTGGGGTTTGTCGACAAACTGGCGCTGCCGGATGTTGACAAGGCCAGGTTGCGGGCAATGACGCCGGCCAGCTACACGGGGTTGGCGGCGGCGCTGGCGCGCGGGGTGGCGGGCTGATCAACCCTTGACCACGTAGCGGTCGGCCCGCGCCGCAGCCAGCACACGTGCAGGCTGTTCGGCCAGCAGATCCAGCGGCCGTTGTGCCGCCAGCCAGGCATTGGCCTGCACAAACCAGGCCGCCAGTTGCCAGCCGTCCATCACCGGTGCCAGCTCGGCCAGCACCTGGCGCAGCGTTGCCGCCACACCTGGCTGCTGCGCTTGCAACTGAAACACCGGCAGCCAACGCGTCTGGCGCCAGTCGAAACTGAACACATCGCCGTTGGCAATCAGCGTGGCCAGGCTGTGGCTGTCACCCTGGCCACGGCCGGCAAGCCAATGGCCCAGGTCGGCGGGGCGGGCAATGCCGCCGCTGGCGCGGTAGGCCGCGCACAGCGCGATGAAACCGCGGTCGCCGGTGGCGAAATCGGGCGCGTCGGCAGCATCCAACGCTGCCGCAGCACGCGCTGTTGCGGCTGGCAGCGTGGGTGCATCAACCTCAGCCGGCCAGACCTGCCGGCGCAGCGGCGGCCAAGCCAGCGCCAAGCCGGCGGCTGCGGTATTGGCAGACATGCTCATCTGCCCGGCAGCGGCCGACATGGCGTGCCTCAGCTCTTGCCGAAGCGGGCCTTGGCCGCGCTGACACAGGCCGACTTGGCATCGCCCGCCATCGCGTCGCAGCGCTCGATGGCCACCTTCAGGTCGGCATCACGCTTGGTCTCGCTGGCGTCCACGGCTTCCTTCATCACGCCCATGTCGGCATGGCCCTTGGCCTTCATGGCCTTGGCCTCCTTGACGCAGACGTCCTTGGCGTTGCCGCTCTGGTCGTCGCACTTTTCCTTGGCCACGTCATAGGCGGTGTCGATCTTGGTGGCCATCATCTTCTTCTCGTCAGCCGGCTTGGCGGTGTAGCCGTACTCCAGCGCGGCACGGGCGTTCTTGTGCTTGGCCTTGGCTTCTTCGCGGCAGACGTCCTTGGCATTGGCTTCCAGCGGTGCGCAGGCGGCCTTGTCGGCCTTGAAGTCGGCTTCGATCTTGGCCTTGCCGGCCTGGTAGTCGGCCTTGTTGATCTGTGCTGCCTGCAGCGGGGCCAGGCTCATCAGCGCGGCGCAGGCGGCGGCGGCCAGGGTGGAGGCGTAATACGGGAAAGTGGTGGAGCGTTGCATGTCGTGGTCCTCGGCGGGTTGATCGGGTCGGTTGCTTGTGGTGGTGCGCCATCTGCGCAACCTGGGCCTCCAGTGTGGGCAGCGCGCGGGCCGCCGCCCACCAGACTGCGCCGCCTGCTGCTGTAGCACTTGTCCTACGCGGCCAGCGGGCTGCCGGACAATGGCGGCAGCCACCAACCCCAAGCACCCGCGCAGCGCCATGCCAAGCCGCCCCGCCTTCAGCCACCAGCTTGCAGCCGCGCAGCGGCAGGCTGATTCGATGTTGTGCGTGGGGCTCGACCCGGAGCCCGACCGCTTTCCCGCTGCCTGGCGCGGCGACGCCGGGCGCATCTTCGATTTCTGCGCCGCCATCGTCGACGCCACCCACGGCGTGGCCTGCGCCTTCAAGCCACAGATCGCCCACTTTGCCGCCCACCGCGCCGAAGACCAGCTCGAACGGCTGCTGGCCCACATCCGCCGCGTGGCACCCGGTGTGCCAGTGATCCTGGACGCCAAGCGTGGCGACGTGGGCTCGACCGCCGAGCAGTACGCCCGTGAGGTGTTCGAGCGCTATCGCGCCGATGCGGTCACGCTGTCGCCGTTCATGGGCTTCGATTCGATCGCCCCTTACCTGGGCTACGAGGACAAGGGGCTGATCCTGCTGTGCCGCACTTCCAACCCCGGCGGCAGCGACCTGCAGGCTCAAGCCCTGGC
>JANNMP010000319.1:0-1505 GCA_031398015.1 Burkholderiaceae bacterium | reverse complement strand
ATCATCAGTTCGATGAGGGTGAAACCTTGTTGAACGCGCTTCATGCTGCTTCTCCAGAAAACGGGGTGGTGGGGCGGGGGGAACGACAGCCTGCAGATTGCAGGGTGCGTGCCAGGCAGCAAATCGTCGGGGGCTGGGCCTTCTCGCGACATTTGGTACGGTTTGGCGCTGCCACCTGCCACGTTTCGTCACCTGCCAGGCCCAAGGGCTGACAAGAAACGTCACCCCTGACAGATCACGCCAGCGCCATCACCTGCCCGGCAGCCAGCGCGCGCACCGGGTGGCGCGGGTCCAGCGCCGCAATCTCGGCCATCACGGCGTCCAGCTCACCGGGTTTGATGTGGGTGATGTAGACCTGCGCGGCCTGCGCCAGTTGCTGCAGCTCGCGCCCCAGCGCCGCCGGGTGCAGGTGGCGGCTGACGGCGGCAAGCTGGCGCTCGTCGTCACGGAAGGCGGTCTCGATCACCAGGCTGCCGACATTCAGCGTGGCCAGCCGTTGCCACAGCGCCGGGTTGGGCGCGGTGTCACCGGTGAAGACCCAGCTGCTCGCATCACCCAGCACCGCAAAGCCCACCGCCGGCACGGTGTGCAGCGCGGGCAGCACCTCGATGCGGCGCTTGCCAAAGGCCAGCACATCGCCGGTGTCGAAGGGCTGCAGCCGCAGGATGGGTTGCTCAGCCGACGGCAGGCGGGTGAAATCAGGCCAGATCGCGCCGTTGAAGATGTGCTGGCGCAGCGCGTCCAGCGTGGCCGGCAGGCCGTGCACGACGATGGGCGGGCGTTTGCTGCTGCGCCGGCGCATCACGCTGTCGGCCAGCAAAGGCACGCCCAGCACATGGTCAAGGTGCGAATGGCTCAGCAGAATGTGGTCGATGCGGGTCAGCGCATCCAGGCTCAGATCACCGACGCCGGTGCCGGCGTCGATCAGCACATCGTCATCAAGCAAGAAGGCCGTGGTGCGGCAACCCGCAGCAATGGAGCCGGAACAGCCGAGGACGCGGATGGACATGAACAGGGGGCGCCAGCGGTGCCGGCTTGCAGCGGTTGCGGGCACAGGCCGCCTCCGTTGGCCACGGCAAGCGCTGTCACGAAACTGCATGGTGCAGGCCCGCTTGCGGGCTGGCAAGGCAGCGCGCTGGGATTTCGGCACGGCGTCCGGCGCTGCGGCGGGGCAGCGGCAAGCGAGCGTGAACTTGGTCACAGCCTGCGGGGCGTGCTGTGCACCCACGGCCTCGCATAGCTCGGCCGCAACGCCTGAGCACCAACCCTCCTCTTGAGAAACAGAACCTCCGGCGCTACGGACTGTGGCGGGCGCTCGGCACAGCCTGCGGCAATGGCGCGGCGGCGGCATCCGCTGCTGCATTCGATCGGTTGGGCGGCAAGGCCGAGGCCGTGGGGTCGTTCATGGCTTGGCACGCGAACACACGGGCCAGATCGCGGCATGCGCAAGATGGTGCCCGCGCCTCGCGTGCCAAGCCCTGCCCGACCCCACGACCTCGACCTTG
>JANNMP010000316.1:0-17492 GCA_031398015.1 Burkholderiaceae bacterium | reverse complement strand
GCATCACGTCCAGCACCACCGCGTCGATGCCACCGGCAGCCAGCCGCGCCAGGCCGCTGCTGGGTTTCAGCGCCACCTGCAAGGCAAAGCCAAAGCGCTGCAGGTAGGCCGCCAGCGGCGCGCCCAGGTGCTCGTCGTCATCGATCAGCAGGATGTTGGGCATGGCGCGGTCGATGGTGGCACAGCGCGCCGCGGTCGATCAGCCGCGCTGCCGGCCGCGCGCCATCATCTCGCGCAGCTTCTGCTGTTGCGTGGGGTTCAGACTGTCATAGAAATCGCCCATCGCCGCCACCAGGGCCGGTGCCTTGTCGCGCACGGCGGCTGTCTTGCCATCGACCAGCGCCTGGGCCCGGCTGCGGTCAAAACTGCTGCCAGCCAGCAGCGCCTGCAGCTCGGCGCGCGGGCCTGTGCCGCCGGCCAGCAAGGCCGCACGCTGGTCCTTGATGGCGTCGGCCAGCACGCCCAGGCGGGCTTGCTGTGCGGCGTCCAGGTCCAGCTTGCGGCTGGCCTTGTCGATGAAACGGGCCCGCATCTGCACGATGTCGGCCTCGCTCATCGGGCCATGGCCGAAGCGGTTGTGTGAACAGGCGGCCAGGCCGCCCAACAAGGTGGCGCTGGCGGCCAGGGCAATCAGCGTGCGTTTGATCCAGGTCTTCATGGTGTGCTCCAACGTGGTTGATGAGAGCCGCCATGGTGGCAAGCCAGGCGACGCCGGTCCTGTCGCTGCGGTATCGGCGTGTATCGTTTTGTGGCACGACCAGGCCCCGCCCATTGACCGACCCACCATTCACCCTGCTGCACCACAGCCCCACGCTGCTGGTGGCCGACAAGCCCGCTGGCCTGCTGTGTGTGCCCGGGCGTGGGTCAGCGCTGGCCGATTGCCTGGCCAGCCGGCTGCAGGCGCAGTTTGCCGACGCCCTGGTGGTGCACCGCCTCGACATGGCGACCTCGGGCCTGGTGCTGTTTGCACGCGGCGCGGCGGCGCAGCGCGCGCTGTCGGCGCTGTTTGCCGACCGCCAGATGCACAAGCGCTACACCGCCGTGGTGGCGGGCTTGCTTGGCGACGACAGCGGTGAGATCGACCTGCCGCTGGCGGCCGATTGGCCCAACCGCCCACGCCAGCGGGTGGACCGGGCTGCTGGCAAGCCATGCATCACCCGCTGGCAGGTGCTGCAGCGCGACGGCCTGCAGGGCCGCACCCGCCTGCTGCTGCAACCGCTGACCGGCCGCACCCACCAGCTGCGGCTGCACCTGGCGGCCATCGGCCACCCGATCCTGGGCGATGCGCTGTATGCGCCGCCCGCAGTGTTGGCTGCTGCGCCGCGCCTGCTGCTGCACGCCAGCCGGCTGCACTGGCAAGACACGGCCGGCGCGCATTGGTTCGACAGCCCGGCGCCGTTCTGATGCCAGCGTGCCGCCAGTGGCTGCGCCCTGGCAGTGCCGCAGCTTATGCTGGGTGCCATGCACACACCGCAAACGCTCCACATCGTCACCGGTTCTTCACGCGGCCTGGGCGCCGCCCTGGTGGCGCAACTGCTGCAGCCTGGCCACAGCGTGCTGGGCATCGCCCGCCACAGCAACCCCGCGCTGCAGGCCCGGGCTGACGCCAGCGGCGCCACGCTGCTGCAATGGCAGGCCGACCTGGCTGACCCGCAGCCGGTGGCCACCCGCCTGGCCGATTGGCTGCGCGGCGTTGACGGCGCCGCATTGCGCAGCGCCACGCTGATCAACAACGCCGGTGTGGTGGGCCTGGCCGCGCCGCTGGGCCAGGTGCCGGCAGCCACGCTGGCGCAGGCACTGCGTGTGGGGCTGGAAGCGCCGCTGCTGCTCACCGCCTGCTTTCTGGCCGCCACCGCCGGCTGGGCGGGCGCGCGCCGGGTGCTCAACATCAGCTCGGGCCTGGGCCGGCGGGCGATGGCCGGCAGCGCCGCCTATTGCGCCGCCAAGGCCGGTTTGGACCATTTCAGCCGCGCCGTGGCGCTGGAAGAAGCCGGCAAGCCCAATGGCGCGCGCATCGTGGCCATGGCCCCGGGCGTGATCGACACCGACATGCAAGCCGAGTTGCGCAGCGCCGATGCCAGCGCCTTCCCAGAGCAGGCGCGATTTGCCGCGCTGCACGCCGAGGGCCAGCTCAGCAGCGCCGACGATTGCGCCCGCGCGCTGCTGGCGCGGCTTGCGCGCGCTGATTTCGGCCAGGAGCCCGTGGCCGACATCCGAGACGCCTGAACCCGAACTGCGCCAGGCGGTCTGTCTTCAAGCCAGCGCTTGCCAGCGGCGCCGCGCCGCGCGATGCTGGGGCACCACCCAACAAGCACGGACGGCCACCATGCAACTGCACGCCTTTGTCGCCATGCCCTTCGGCACCAAGCCCGGGCCCGATGGCCAGCCGATTCACTTCAACCGCATTTATGCCGAGTACATCGCGCCGGGCTTGAAGGCGGCCGATCTGCAGGTGTTCCGCGCCGATGAAGAGCAGTCGGCCGGCGACATCCGCAGCGACATGTTCCAGGAGCTGCTGATCGCTGACCTGGTGCTGGCCGACTTGACCATCGACAACCCCAACGTCTGGTACGAGTTGGGCGTGCGCCATGCGTTGCGCTCACGCGGGGTAGTGCTGGTGCAGGGCCCGCGTGAGGGCACGCCGTTCGACATCTACACCGACCGCAAGCTGCGCTACCACCTGAAAGACGGCGCGCCCGACCCCGAGCACCTGCAAGCCGACATCGCCAAGCTGGCCGAGATGGCGCGCGCCACGCTGGCCTCATGGCATGGCCGCAAGATCAGCCCGGTGTACCGGTTGGTCGAGAACCTGCAGGAGCCCGACTGGAAGCAGCTGAAAGTGGGCGACGCACGTGAGTTCTGGGAACGCCACGCCAGCTGGGAAACACAGGTCAAGCGCGCCCAGCGCAGCAACCGCCCGGGTGACGTGCTGGTGCTGGCCGAAGAAACCCCGGTGGTGGCCTTGCGCGCCAGCGCCCGCCTGGCCGCCGGCAATGCGCTGCTGGCGCTGGGCCGCTTCACCCTGGCGCTGGAAGAGTTCGATGCCTGCCTGGCGGCCGAGCCCGGCCATGTCAAGGCCAGCTACAACCGCGGTGTCTGCCTGCAGCGGCTGGACCGGTGGGACGACGCCCGCGACCATTACCGCGTGCTGCTCGAAGGCCGCGCCCAGGATGCCGAGGCCTGGGCCCTGCTGGGCCGTGTCGACAAGGACGCCTGGATTGCCGCCTGGCGCCGCAAGGATTCGACCCCGGCGCAGATGGCCGACGACGCCGCCTATGAAGACGCGCTGCTGCGTGCCGCGATCAACAGCTACCGCACCGGCTTCCGGGCCAACGCCAACCACTACTACTCGGGCATCAACGCGGCCACGCTGATGTGCCTGTACCAGCACCTGACCAAGCGGGCCGACTACGACGCCGAGCTGCCGGCGCTGCTGGGCGGCATCCGCTGGGCGGCCTACAGCGAGCATGCGCGTGAGCCCAACTACTGGGCTGCCAGCACGCTGGGTGATCTGGCCGTGCTGAGCGACAGCCCCCAACAGGTGAGCGACGCGTACAAGGAAGCCATCCGCCTGATCGAAAGCAACTGGTTTGCGCTGGACTCCACGCGCCAGTCGCTCGACATGCTGCGCCAGCTGGGCTTCCGGCCCGACGCGGTGGCTGCGGCCATCGCCACCTTCGAGCGCGCGCTGTCGCGGCTGAAACCGCCGTCGGCCGAATGGCGGCCGCGCCAGGTGATCCTGTTCTCGGGCCACATCGTCGATGCGCCTGACCGCAAGACTGAGCGCCTGCCTGCCGCCAAGCTGCCCGATGCGGCCAAGCGCATTGCCGAGGCGCTGGCCGCACTCGGCGCCGGGCCCGACGACCTGGCGCTCACGCAAGGTGCCGCTGGCGGTGACCTGCTGTTTGCCGAGGCCGCGCAGGCGCTGGGCGTCAAGCTGCAGTTGCTGCAGCCGTTCGACGAGCCCGAGTTCCTGCAGAAGTCAGTGGCGCCCAGCAACGCCGATTGGCAGCAGCGCTACGACGCGGTCCGCGCCAAGCTGGACACCACGCCGCCGATCCTCAGCGCACCGCAGGCGCTGGGCCCGGCACCCGCCGGGGTGGACGCGTATGCACGCTGCAACCTGTGGTTGCTGAACACCGCGCTGGCCGGCGGCGTCGACCGGGTGCGGCTGATCGCGCTGTGGGATGGCGCCAAGGGCGACGGGCCTGGCGGCACCGAACACATGGTCAACGAGGTCAAGCGCCGCACCGGGCGGGCCGTGGTCATCGACACCGCCAGCCTGGTGTGACACAGCGGCGCCGGGCAGCACCGCGCCGATAGAATTCGGCCGCTTCCAGCCCCGATACCTGCCCCACCCATGCACACGGCCCCCACGCGGGGCCGCTTGTTTTCCACCATGACCCTGTCGCGCCTGATCGCGGGCTTTGTGCGCCAGCACTGGCGCGCCTATGCCGCATCGGCGCTGATGCTGCTGGGCATTGCACTGCTGGGCGTGTGGCTGCCGCGCCAGATCGGCCAGATGGTGGATGCGCTGGTGGCCCAGCGCCTGCACGGCAGCGCGCTGTGGGCACAGATTGGCTGGCTGCTGGCCGCCGGTGCGGCCATCTACGGCCTGCGTGTGGCCTGGCGGCTGCAGCTTTATGCCACCGCGTTCCGCATGGGCGTGGGCTTGCGCGTGCAGCTGTACCAGCGCCTGGCGCAGCAGGGCCCACGCTTCTACCAGGGCCAGCGCACCGGCGATTTGATGGCCCTGGCCACCAATGATGTGGATGCCGTGGAGCTGGCCTCGGGTGAGGCGCTGCTGGCCGGCTTCGACGGCAGCCTCACGCTGCTGCTGGTGGTGGCGATGATGACGCTGGGCGTCGATTGGCGCCTGGCGCTGGTGGTGCTGCTGCCGTTCCCGCTGATGGCGTTGGGCTTCTGGTGGATTTCGCGCCACCTGCATGCCGCATCACGCCAGGCGCTGGACGCCTTCGGCGCCTTGAACGACCAGGTGCAGGAAAGCCTGGCCGGCGTGCGCAGCGTGCGCGCGCTGGGCCTGGTGGGGCACAACAGCGCCGCCTTCGGCCAGTTGGCCGGCGTGGCCGCCGCGCGTGGCCTGCAGGCCCAGCGCTGGGAGGCGGCTTACGAGCCCGCCGTCGGCCTGACGCTGAACGCTGCGCTGCTGCTGGCGCTGGGCTTTGGCGGTTGGCTGGTCTGGCGCGGTGAGATGAGCGTGGGCCAGCTCACCAGCTTCGGCCTCTACCTGGGCCAGCTGATCTGGCCGATGTTTGCCGCCGGCTGGGTGCTGGCGCTCATTGAACGTGGCCGCGCCGCCTGGGCCCGGCTGGGGCCGGTGCTGGATGCGCCGCTGAGCGTGCACGACCACGGCACGGTAGAGCCCGTCACGCCCGGTGCGCTGGTGGCCCGGGGCCTGCACTTCAGCTACCCGGGCGCCACCCAGCCTGCACTGGCTGGCATCGGCTTCAAGCTGCCGGCCGGCGGCACATTGGGCCTGGTGGGGCCCACCGGCGCGGGCAAGAGCACGTTGCTCAAGCTGCTGCTGCGGCAGTGGCCGGCGGCACAGGGCAGCATCGGCTGGGGCGGCACCGCCTTGGCTGATTTCACATTGGCGGCGCTGCGCGCAGGCATCGCCTGGGTGCCGCAAGAGCCGTTTCTGTTTTCGGCCACGCTGGCCGAGAACATTGCGCTGGCCCGGCCCGACGCCACACCGGCCCAGATCGAAGCCGCTGCCCGGGATGCCGCGCTGCATGACGACATCGCCCGCCTGCCGCAGGGATACCACACGCCGGTGGGCGAGCGTGGCATCACGCTGTCGGGCGGCCAGCGCCAGCGGGTGGCGATTGCGCGCGCGCTGTTGGCCGATGCGCCGCTGCTGCTGCTGGACGACGCGCTGTCGGCCGTGGACACCGGCACCGCCGCGCGCATCCTGCAGGCCCTGCGCCAGCAGCGCCAGGGCCGCACGGTGCTGCTGGTCAGCCACCGCCTGGCCACGGTGATGGATGCTGACCAGATCCTGGTGCTGCGCCACGGCAAGCTCACCGAGCAAGGCAGCCATGCGGCGCTGCTGGCGCACACCGGCGCCGACGGCCAGCCCGGCTGGTATGCCCGGCAGTGGCAGCTGCAGCAGCTGGAGGCCTCGCTGGACGCTGACGCCGCTGACAGTGCCGAGGCCACGCCATGACCACGCCATGACCACGCCGGCCGCTGCCCTGCAGCCCGACAAGGCGGTTGCCGACCCCGCCGAGCGCCGCGCCGCACTCGGCCTGCTGGCCCACGGCGCCGCACCCGACTTGCCCACGCTGCGCGGCGCCGCACTGTGGCTGGTGCTGGCCGCCGCGCTGGAAGCCCTGGGCCCGGTGCTGGGCAAGGCCTTCATCGACCGCCACCTGCTGCCGCGCGACGCCGACATGCTGGCCATTGCCGCGCTGCTGGGCGGCGCCTTCATCGCCGGCTGCATTGCCAATGCGCTGCGTTACTGGCAGCTGGTGCGCCTGGCCGGTGTGGCCATGCGCAGCGTGCAGCGCCTGCGTGCGCAGGTCTACAGCCATGTGCTGCGCCTGCCGATGGCGTTTTTTGACCGCGCCGCCGGCGGCGCCCTGGTCAGCCGCATCACCAACGACAGCGAGGCGGTGAAGACGCTGTATGTGCAACTGCTGTTCGTCGTGCTCGACAGCGCCATCATGCTCAGCGCCACGCTGGTGGCCATGGCGCTGCTGGACTTCGCGCTGATGCTGGTGGTGGCGCTGCTGGTGCCGGCGGTGGCGGCAATCGTCTGGCTGTACCAGCGGCTGTCGGCGCCGGCCGTGGCGCGCAGCCGGGCACTGCGCGGTGACATCAACGCCCAGGCGGCTGAATCGATCGCCGGCATGGCGGTGGTGCAGGCCAGCGGCGCGGCCGCACGGTTTGCCCAGCGCTTCGCTGACACCAATGAAGCGCACTGGCGCAGCCGCAAGCGTGAATTGCGCGCCAATGCCTGGCTGCTGCGCCCGGCGCTGGATTTGTTGAACGTGGCCCTGCTGGCAGTGGTGATCGCCGTCTACGGCCTGCGCCAGGCGCCGGGCGTTGATGCCAGTGGTGCCAGTGCTGGCCTGTCAGCGCTGGAGGTGGGCGTGCTGTATGCATTCGTCGGCTACATCGCCCGGGTGGTCGAGCCGCTGATCCAGATCACGATGCAGTTCTCGCAATTGCAGCAGGCGGTGGTGGCGGCAGCGCGCATCAATGCGCTGCTGCACGAGCCCACGGTGCCGGTGGCCGACGGGCCGGCCCGGGTCAGCGCCGGGCGCATCCAGGTGCGTGGGCTGGACTTCGGTTATGCCCCCGGCCAGCCGGTGCTGCACGGCATCCACCTGGACATCGCCGCAGGGCAGTTTGTCGGCATCGTCGGCCACACCGGCAGTGGCAAGAGCACGCTGCTGTCGCTGCTGCTGCGCTTTTACCCGGCACCGCCGGGCACGGTGTTGATCGACGGCCAGCCGTTGGAGTCGCTGGGCGAAGCCGCTTTCCGCCAAGCCGTGGGCCTGGTGCCGCAAGAGCCGTTTCTGCTGGCCGCCAGCGCGCACGACAACATCGCCATGGGCCGGCCGCTGAGCGCCGCTGCGGTGCTGGCTGCCGCGCGCGCGGCGTTTGCCGACGGCTTCATCGCGGCGCTGCCCCAAGGTGGCGCCACGCCGCTGGGCGAAGGTGGGGCGCGGCTGTCGGTGGGCCAGAAGCAATTGATCGCCATGGCACGGGCGCTGGCCGGCCAGCCGCAGGTGCTGCTGCTCGACGAGGCCACCGCCCACATCGACAGCGAGACTGAAAGCCATGTGCAGCAGGCGCTGGTGGCATTGCGCGGGCAGGTGACGGTGTTGGCGGTGGCGCACCGGCTGTCCACGGTGCGCAATGCCGACCAGATTCTGGTGATGCACCACGGCCGCATTGCCGAGCGTGGCACGCATGGCGCATTGATGGCCTTGCCCGGCGGCCTGTACCAGCGGCTGGTGCAGTTGCAGCGGCTGGCCGACGATGGTGATGACGACGCGTGACGACGCGTGACGACACATGGCGACGCATGGCGCCAAGCTGTGACAAGTGAGCGCTGCGCAGGCCAATGCGCCGGCACAGCCCTGTAGCATTCGGCGTGGCGGCCGCCGCAGTGTTTGGAGGTGTGATGGGGTTGAATGAAGCCGATCTGCGTGCGCTGGCCCGGCTGCTGGGCCGCTTTGGTCTGGCCCTGTCGGTGGCCGACACCGACGGCGCTGCCCAAACGTTGGCCGAAGCGCCGGCCCCCGGCCCGCCGCCGCTCAGCGCCAACCTGCTGCTGGCCGACGGCCGCCGCCTGCGGCTGGCACCGGCCGATGCGCCAGCACCCACGCCCGACACTGACCGGCCGCTGCAAGAGCGCCGCGCCGGGGCCGATGTCGCCGACATGCGCTTTCGGCTGCTGGCCGAGCATTCGATCGACCTGATCGTGGCGGTCGACGCCGACCTGGCGATCCGCTATGCATCACCGGCCACCGCCGCATTGCTGGGCCGCGCACCCGCTGACCTGCTCGGCCGCACCCTGGCCGAACTGCTGGCCCTGGAAGACCGCGCCGCCTTCATCGCCCGCCATTTCACCCGCGCCGCCCAGCGCGGCCCGAACGTGCCCGACCTGTTCCGTGCGCTGCACCACGACGGCAGCACCCGCTGGGTGGAGGCTCGGGTGGCGCGGCTGCCGGCCGGCAACGGCTTGGGCGACTATTTGGTGACGCTGCGCGACGCCGACCAGCGCCGCCGCTTCGAAGAGTCGCTGGACAAGGCCAACACCGAGCTGAAGACCCTGGCCAGCACCGATTCGCTCACCGGCCTGCCCAACCGGCGCCAGTTCGACGCCACGCTGCACAAGGAATGGCGGCGGGCGCTGCGTGACGCCACGCCACTGGCACTGCTGATGATCGATGTCGACCGCTTCAAACCTTTGAACGACCGCTTCGGGCACCAGGTGGGCGATGCCTTCCTGGCCCGGGTGGGCCAGGTGATCCATGCCAACGTGCGGCGCGCCGGCGACATGGCCGCACGCTACGGCGGTGAAGAATTCGCCGTGGTGCTGCCCGGCACCGCAGCGGCCGGCGCGCTGGAGATTGCCGAACACATCCGCCGCGCGGTGGCGGCCACGCCCACCGCTGACCTGGTCGACGGCGGCCACCCGCTGACGGTGAGCATCGGTGTGGCGGCCGCCGTCGCCCTGGCCGGTGGTGGCTCGGCCACCCTGGTGCACAGCGCTGATTCGGCGCTGTACCAGGCCAAGCGCAATGGCCGCAACCGGGTTGAAATCCTGCAGTGAGGCGCTGCAGCCCCAACAAGGAGACCCAGACATGACCGACGCCCCGCCGCTGCTGACCGAGATCCATCCCAACGGCTGTGCCGTGCTGTCGCTGAACCGGCCGCAGGCCATGAACGCGCTGAACCGGGCGCTGCGCCAAGCGCTGGCCGAGGCCGTGGACGCATTGGCCGCCAACCCAGCGGTGCGCGTGCTGGTGCTCACCGGCGCCGGCAAGGCGTTTTGCGCCGGGCTGGACCTGAAGGAACTCGGCGCTGGCGAAGGATCGGTCGGCGGCCGGCCGGCCGCCGGTGGCAGCTTCGGCGGCCGCTCGGCCACCGACGGCAGCAGCAGCGACCCGGTGGCCGCCATCGGGCGCTTCGCCGCCCCGGTTATCGGCGCCAACAACGGCGCAGCCGTCACCGGTGGCTTCGAGCTGGCGCTGGCCTGTGATGTGCTGCTGGCCAGCAGCAGCGCCCGCTTTGCCGACACCCATGCGCGGGTGGGCGTGGCACCGGGCTGGGGCTTGTCGCAGCGCCTGTCCCGGGCCATCGGCGTCTACCGTGCCCGGGAGGTGTCGTTCACCGGCAACTGGGTCAGCGCCGAGCAGGCAGCTGCCTGGGGCTTCGTCAACCGCGTGGTGGCGCCCGAGGCGCTGTTGCCCACCGCATTGGGGCTGGCCGCTGACATGCTGGGCACGCTGCCCGAGATGCTGCTGCGCTACAAGGCGCTGATCAATGACGGCTGGGCGCTGGCCGCCGGTGACGCGATGGCGCTGGAAAAAGACCGCGCCCGCGGCTTCAACAGCCAGGTGAGCGCCGGCGATGTGGAGCGGCGCCGCGAGGCGGTGCGCCAGCGCAACCGCAGCGGCGCATGACATTGGCACTGACACCCGCGCTGCCACCCGGCCGCGCCGGTGACCTGGTGGCCGCGCTGCAATTGGCACCGCACCCTGAAGGCGGCTGGTACCGCGAGCACTTCCGCTCAGGCCAGATGGCCGCCAATGCCGGCGGCCGTGGCCCGCGCGCCGCGCTCACCAGCATCGACTTTCTGCTCGCCGCCGGTGAGCGCTCGGCCTGGCACCGGGTGGCGTCTGACGAAGCATGGCATCTGCACGAAGGCGGGCCGCTGCGGCTGTGGCTGCTGCCGCCGGACTTGAGCCGCATCGACTTGGTCAGCCTGGGCCCGCTGGACTTGGCCGGCACCAACCCCGGCCAGCGCCCCCGCCATGTGGTGCCGGCGTTTTGGTGGCAGGCCGCCGAGCCGGCACCGGGCGCGGCACACGCGCTGGTGGGCGCCACCGTGGGCCCGGGCTTTGACTTTGCCGACTTCAGCTTCGGCCGCGACCACCCGGCGCTGGTGCAGGCGCTGGCAGCATTGCAAAGCGACACCGCCAGGCTGCTGTAGCAAAAAAAGGCCCCTGGTGCGCTGGTCACCAGGGGCAATGCTCCTCAAACGCAAACACCGCGTGGGCCGGCTGCACTGCGGCTGCAAACCAGTGCAACGCAGCCAATCCACCACGGCATCCCCAGCGTACGGCCAGTGGGCGGCGCTGGCATCGGTACAAGTGCAGAGGAACCAAGCCAGGCGTGAATTGTCAGCGCGTGTGCAACTGCTGGCCTGGCCTGATTCAGTCTGTCAGGCAGTCTGTCAGGCGGCCAACCAGGCCGCCAGGTCAGCCTTCAGCTGCGCCAGATCGGCTTGGCGCGTGTACATCATGTGGCCGGCGTCGTAGTAGCGGTGGTTGATGCGCGCCAGCACGTCGGGCGGCGCGTCCAGCTGGGCCAGTGACCAGTCGGTGGCCGAATACGGTGTGCCCAGGTCGTAGCGCCCGCTGGCCACCAACACACGCAGGTGCCGGTTGCGGCGCATCGCGCGGGCCAGGTCGTCGCTGGTGGTGGTGAACCAGCCGGGCTCGCCCGGTGCATCCAGCGGCCCACGTTGCCAGCGCCAGGCCTTGTGCGCGGCGTCTGACAGCACCTCGTAGCGCGCGTCATTGGCCAGGCCCAGGCTGGCGTGGTAGGCCAAGGCCGCTGTGGTGTAGGGGATGGCGATGCCCTCGATGCCGGGGTCGAACAGCATCTCGCGCTCACGCCGCGCGCCCATCGGCGCGGTGGCGCGCGATTCCAGCCGCCCCACCAGCAGGCCACGCGGGCGCAGCGCTTCGGTGAAGAACACGCTGTCGCTGATGCGCAGGTTCAGCTCGGCCACCACGCCGCGTGGCAGGCCGGTCAGCTCGGCCAGGCGGCGGTCAATGCGGTTGCGCGCCTGGGATGTGAGCCGGCCACCGGCATGCAGCGCGGCCAGGTAGTCGCTGCGCACAAACGCTTCGGCTGCCGCTCGAGCAGCGCTGGCCGATGCAGCCAGCGCGCCGCTGAGCGTGCCGTGGTATTGCGCGGTGGCGGCAAACGCCGGCAGGAACAGCGCATACGGCAGGTCGTTCTTGGGGTGGAACACCAGCGTCTGCAAGTCCATCGCACACGACACCAGCACGAGGCCCGAGAACGCCAGGCCCAGGTCGCTCATCTTGTCGGCCAGTGCCGCAGCGCGGGTGGTGCCGTAGCTCTCGCCGCACAAGTACAGCGGCGCGCCGAAGCGGCCATTGGCCGCCAGCCAGCCGCGCATCACCTCGGCCAGCGCGTCCACATCACCGTCCACCGACAGGTGCAGCTTGCGCGCATCGTCACTGGCACTGACCGACCAGCCGGTGTGCGGCGGGTCAATGAACACCAGGTCGAAGTGGTCCAGCCAGGTCAGCGGGTTGTCTTGCACCGCATACGGCGCCGGGCCCAGGCTGGCGTCGTCGTTGACCGGCACCCGCTTCGGGCCCAGGGCACCCAGGTGCAGCCAGATCGACGATGAACCCGGGCCGCCGTTGAAGACGAAACACACCGGGCGCTGCGCCGTTGTCTCAGCCGCAGGCCTGGCGGTGTATGCCGTGGTGAACACTGCCGCCTGCGGCTCACTGGCGGCCACCCCCAAGCCTGTGCCCAGCACCGGGATGAAGCCGGCCTTGACCTGGTAGGCCAGGGCCTGGCCGCTGGCCAGCAGCACGCTGTCGTCTTTCAGCACCGCTGGCCGCGCCAGCAGGCGGTCAACCCGCTCGCGCTGGCGTTTGGCTTGCTCGGCCGTGTCGGCGGCGGGCTTGGTGTCGGTGTCGCTCAAATCAAACTCCCTCGGTCAGGCAGTGGCCAGCATCGTGGCATAGCGCGCCAGGTCGACATTGCCACCCGACACGATCACGCCCACCCGGGCGCCGCGCCAGGTTTCCACACCTTCGAGCAGCGCTGCGGCGGCCAGGCAGCCGGTGGGCTCGACCACCTGCTTCAGCCGCTGGGCGAAAAACTGCATCGTGCGCACCAGCTGCGCATCACTGACCGTGACCACGCGCGCCACCAGCGCCTGGATGACCGGGAAGGTGAGCGCGCCGCTGGCCTGGGTTTGCGCGCCGTCGGCGATCGTGTCGGGCACGTCGATGTGCACGATGCGCCCGGCGGCCAGGCTTTGGCGCGTGTCGTCTCCCGCCTCGGGCTCCACGCCCACCACGCTGATGCCGGGCAGGCGGTGCTTGGCGGCCACGGCACAGCCCGAGATCAGGCCACCGCCGCCCACGCAGACCAGCAGCGCATCGAGCTGGCCGACCTCGTCGATCAGCTCCAGCGCCGCCGTTCCCTGGCCGGCCATCACATGCGGGTGGTCGAAGGGTGGGATCAGCGTCAGCCCACGCTCGGCGGCGATGCGTGCGCCGATGGCGGCGCGGTCTTCGTTCCAGCGGTCATAGAGCACAAGCTCGCTGCCCGCCTGGCCCTGCTGGTAGGCACGGGTGGCGGCCAGCTTGGTGGCGGGCGCGTCGTGCGGCATCACGATCACCGTGGGGATGGCCAGCAGCCGGCCACACAGCGCCATGGCCTGCGCATGGTTGCCCGAGCTGAAGGCCAGCGCACCGGCGCGGCGCTGGTCGGGCGTGAACTGCAGCAGCGCATTGCAAGCGCCGCGGAACTTGAACGCGCCCATGCGCTGCAAGTGCTCGGCCTTGAAGAACACCTGTGCGCCGGTGATGGCGTCGGCGGTGGCGCTGCGCAACACGGGCGTGCGGTGGGCCATGCCGGCCAGGCGGGCGGCAGCGGCTTCGATGTCGCTGTACTGGATCGGCAGGCGGCTGTGGGGTGGTGCGGCGGGTGGGCGGGCGTTCATTGCCATCAGCATAGCGAGCCTTGGGCCACATGCACCCGCACACAGCCCAGCCTGTCGTTGTCAGCTTGCCGTTGAAGCACGGCCCCCTGACGCAGGGCCGCTTGACGCAGGGCCCCTTGACGCAGGGCCCCCATCTGAAGGGTGCTTGAACCGTTGTTGACACACCGCAGCCCTGCCGGAAGTCAAAATTCGGCCTGGACATTTTTCTAGGCAGCTTGCCGTGCCACCTGCACGCCACCAACATGACGTTCCATCCCATTGCCCGACGCACCCCCACCCTTGGCGCGGTTGCGCTGTCTGCACTTTGCCTGTGCGGCACCGCCCAGGCGCAGGGCCTTGACTACATCCGGGGCCTGCTCGACGCAACACCCGCAGGCGGCTGGGTCAAGGCCAACACCAACCTGTTCTCCGACGCCCGGGCCACCGGTTTGGACGGCCTGCCTGCGGTGGGCTTCACCACGCAGCAGTCCGTGGTGCAGGCCTGGAGCTCGATGGCCTGGGATTCGAACCGGGGCAACTTGCTGCTGTGGGGCGGTGGTCACTCCAGCTACATGGGCAACGAGATGTATGTGTGGAACGGCGGCAACGGCGCCTGGGGCCGTGGCTCGCTGCCAAGCCGCATCGAGAGCCTTCCCAATGCGGTTGATGCACGCACCCGCCTGATCGTTGACGATGCGGCGCCGCAGTCGGCGCACACCTACGAAGGCAATCTCTTTCTGCCTGTCAACGACATGTTCATGACGCTGGGCGGCCCGGTGTTCCAGGACGCAGGCAACTTCAAGGTGCGTGACGCCAATGGCAACCTGGTGACAGCCGGCCCGTGGCTGTGGGACCCGCGCAAGGCCGACGCCAACAAGGTGGGCGGAACCACCGGCTCTGGCTACAACCCAGCCACGCTGGGCGGCGAGATGTGGACCAACCGCGGTGGCCAGTGGGCCAACGTTCCGGGGCTGACGCACTTTCTGAGCAACAGCACCGAGTACCGGCAGGAAAACGGCCAGGATGCCGTCTACCTCACCGTCAAGAACGGCAGCGTGCCGCACCTGTGGCGCTACCTGCCCGGTGATGTGCGGGGTGGCAGCAGCAACGAGTCCTGGACTTTGGTGGGCATCCCCAGCTACACCGCCGTCAGCACCGAGTCCTCAGGCACGATCGACAACCTGCACAACCTGTTTGTCAACACCGCCTCGTACCAGAACGACAACGGCCTGCAAGACTTGAACGTGTTTGATCTGTCCAAGGCCGGCCCGCAAAACCTGGAGGTGGCGGTCGATCTGGTGATGGCCGACGGCAGCCCGTTCACCGCGTCGATCTACCTGGGCATCGAGTACGCCGCCGCCGATGGCGGCATCTGGATGTGGGACGGCCGCGACCGTGGCACGCTGTACCGCACCGAGGCGGCCTACAACGCCGACGGCAGCATTGCCACCACCTGGAGCGTCACGCGTTTGCCCAGCACCACCGCAGCGCAGCCCGATGGCAACCATGCCCATGGCGTGCTGGGCAAGTGGCAATACATCGACGACCTGGGCGTGTTTGTGGCGCTGGACGAATACAGCGCGGCCACCACCGATGCAGCAGTGTGGTTCTACAAGCCATTGGTCTCTGCCGTGCCCGAGCCGGGCACCGTGGCCATGCTGCTGGCCGGGCTGGGGTTGCTGGGCCGCAAGCTGCGCCGGCAGCCGCAGCAAGGCTGAGCAACGGTTGATTGCTTGAAGGCAGACGCTGCGGTGCGCGCGGCGTCAGCCGTTGCCCGGCCGCCAGGCTGTCGCCACTTTGACAGTGCTTTCCCAGGGACATTGCGCGGCGCGGCTGGGTCACCATTTGCAGCTCCACCCCTGGGAGGTTTGCCGATGCTGACCCGAAACCGCCTGCTGCGCTGTCTTCTGATGGCTGCAACGGCTGCGCTGCCGCTGGCTGCCGCAGCGCAAGCCTTCCCCACCCCCGGCAAGCCGATCCGCATCGTTGTGCCGTTCCCGGCCGGCGGGCAGACCGACATCCAGGCCCGGCTGCTGGCCGCCAAGATGCAAGGCCCGCTGGGCACCACGGTGCTGGTGGACAACAAGCCTGGTGCATCCAGCATCCTGGGCACGATGGAGGTGGTGCGCGCGCCGGCCGACGGCCACACCTTGCTGTACACCATCAGCGTGACGGCGGCGCAGAACCCGCATCTGTTCAGCAAGCTGCCATATGACCCGTTCAAGGACCTGACGCCGGTGATGTTCGCCGCCCGGTCCACCACCGTGCTCACGGTGCCGGCCAATTCGCCGCACAACAGCGTGGCTGACCTGGTGAAGTTTGCCAAGGCCAACCCGGGCAAGCTGAACTACGCCTCGTACTCGCAGGGCAGCACATCACACCTGGTGGCTGAGCTGATGCAGCAGGCCACCGGCACGTCGATGACCCACATCCCGTTCAAGGGCTCGGCCGACGCCGGCTTGGCGCTGATGGGTGGGCAGGTCGATTTTTTGTTCGACGGGCCCACCACCGCGCTGGCCAATGCCAAGGGCGGCAAGGTCAAGATGCTGGCCTACACCGACCCCAAGCCGTATGCCGCGCTGGGCAAATTGCCCAACATGGCCGAGGCCGGCGTGCCGGGGGTGGACGTGTCGGGCGGCCTGCAGTTTTTCGGCCCGGCCAAGCTGCCGCCCGAGGTGCTGGCCAAGGTCAACGCCGCACTGGCCGCCGCGCTGAAGGACCCGGATGTGGTCAAGGCCTTCAATGACGGCGGCAGTGAAATCCTGGCCAGCAGCCCCGCCGAGCATGCGGCGGCGGTGAAGGAGCAATACGAGCGCTGGGGCGGTGTCATCCGCAAACTGGGGCTGCGTCTGGATTGATGGCGGGCCTGAGCGGGCCTGAGCGGGCATGTAGGCCGGGGCCGCCGCGAACCGCGCGGCAGGCGGCGGCGAACGGCGGTTTAAGCTCGGTGCATGAGCAACCGCCGCAAATTTCTGCTGGCCACGGCCGGCGTGGCTGCCGCCGGCACGGCCCTGGTGGTGGGTTGGGGCCTGTTGCCCACCCGCCAGCGCCTGACCGGCAGCCAGCCGCTGCCGACCCTGCCCGGCCAAAGCGCCTTCAACGGCTGGCTGCGCATCGGCAGCGACGGCTTGGTCACCGTGATGGTGCCCAAGAGCGAGATGGGCCAGGGCGTGCACACCGCGCTGGCGATGGTGCTGGCCGATGAGCTGGACGCCGACTGGGCCCAGGTGCGCATTGCCCACCCGCCGCTGGACGCGATCTACAACAACCTGGCCACTGTCGTCGATGGGCTGCCGTTCCACCCCGATGACGACGGCACCGTCAAGCGCCTGGCCGGCCACCTGACGGCCAAGACCATGCGCGAGATCGGCCTGATGGTCACCGGTGGCTCGTCGAGCCTGAAAGACCTGTGGCTGCCCATGCGCGAGGCCGGCGCCAGTGCGCGGGCCATGCTGGTGGCCGCAGCGGCGCAAACCTGGGGCGTGCCAGCGGCTGAATGCGAGGTGGCGCGGGGCAAGCTGTTGCATGCCCCCAGCCAGCGCAATGCGGGGTTCGGCGAGCTGGCCGAAGCCGCCGCACGCCAGCCACTGCCGGGCAAGGTGGTGCTGAAGACTGCCGACCAGTTCAAGCTGATCGGCCATCCCACCCGCCGCCATGAAGCGGCGTCCAAACACGATGGCAGCGCAGTGTTCGGCATCGACACCCTGTTGCCCGGCATGCGCCACGCCAGTGTCGTGATGTGCCCCACGCTGGGTGGCAGCGTGGCCTCGTTCGACGCCCAGGCCGCGCTGGCGCTGCCGGGGGTGCTGAAAGTGCTGGCCACACCGCCGCAGCGCGGCGCCAGCGGTGGCGTGGCGGTGATCGCCAACACACCCTGGCAGGCGATGGCCGCGGTGAAGGCGGTGGTGGTGCAGTGGCACAACGGGCCGGCAGCGGCGCTCAGCAGCGCCAGCATCGACCAGCAGCTCAAACAGCGGCTGGCCGAAGACGATGGCTTCAGCTACTTCAAGCAGGGTGATGCCGCAGCCGCGCT
>JANNMP010000302.1:0-3849 GCA_031398015.1 Burkholderiaceae bacterium | reverse complement strand
GGGGACGAGGTGGTGACCTTGCGGCGCAGCAGCTGCACGCTGCATGGCTTGGGTTCCATCGGTCTGGGCGGCTCACCCACCGACCCGCTGGCGCCATGCGTGCGCTTCGAGCTGCTGAGCTTCACCGACACCGTGCCGCATCGGCCCTGAGTTGGGTTGGCGGCATGCCGCTGGAGCGCTGCAAGGCTTCGCACACAATCGCGGCCGATGAGCTTCACCCCTGAACCGCCGTACCGGCATGGCAGCCCCGGGCGCACCGCCGTGCTGCTGGTCAACCTGGGCACACCCGACGCCCCCACGCCCGCTGCACTGCGGCGTTATCTGGCTGAGTTTCTGTGGGACCGGCGGGTGGTGGAAATTCCGCGGCCACTGTGGTGGCTGATCTTGAACGGCGTGATCCTGCGCACCCGGCCGGCCAAGTCAGCCGCCAAGTACGCATCGATCTGGACCGACCAGGGCTCACCGCTGCTGCTGTGGTTACAACGCCAGGCCGAGCACCTGCAGGCCGCGCTGGCCACGCGTGGCCATGCGGTACTGGTGCGCCATGCCATGCGCTACGGCGCGCCGTCACTGGCCGGCGTGATGGACAGCCTGCAGGCCGACGGCGCCACCCGTGTGCTGGTGCTGCCGCTGTACCCGCAGTACGCGGCGGCCACCACCGCCAGCACCTTCGACGCGGTGGCGGCTTGGGCCCAGCGCGCACGCCGCATGCCCGAGTTGCGCTTCGTGAACAGGTACCACGACCACCCCGGCTACATCGCCGCGCTGGCCGCCAGCGTGCGCGAGCATTGGGCCCGCCAAGGCCGTGGCCAGGTGCTGGTGATGAGCTTTCACGGCGTGCCCGCCCGAAGCCTGGCGCTGGGTGACCCGTACCACTGCGAATGCCACAAGACTGCACGCCTGCTGGCCGAGGCGCTGGGCATCGGTGCAGATGCCTACCGCGTCACGTTCCAGAGCCGGCTGGGCCGCGCCAAGTGGCTGGAGCCTTACACCGAGCCCAGCGTCATTGCACTGGCCGGGCAGGGCGTCAAATACATTGACGCCATTTGCCCGGGTTTTGCCGCCGACAACCTGGAGACGCTGGAAGAGATTGCGATGGAAGCCAAGGGCGCTTTCTTGCAGGCCGGCGGCCAGCGCTTTCACTTCATCGACTGCCTGAACGACAGGCCCGACTGGATCAGCGCCTTGGCTGATCTGAGCCTGCAGCACCTGCAGGGCTGGCCACTTGGCGCTGCAGCCGACGATGACGCCCAGCGCCAGCGCGCGCTGGCACTGGGCGCGGCCGACTGATCAGCCCCGGCGCCGGCGCGCCAACCAAACCAACGACACCAGCCCGGCCAGCAGCAAGGCCGTGGTGCCTGGCTCGGGCACCGGTGCGGCCACAAAGTTGGCGCCGGTGGCTGCATCGAAGCTGAAATTGCTGATCGTGTAGCTGGCCGCCTGGGCCGCGAACTGCGTGCCGGCAAATGCTGCCGGCGCCAGCACGCCGAGCGCGCCACTGGCATCCTTCAGCTGGAAGAAGGTGTCGGTGTCGAAGCCGCCGCTGGCCTGGAAGGCGTTCGGGTCGGTGTCGCCCAGGAAGCGGAACTCCACCTTCAGCGCCGACAAGTCCAGCGCCTGGCCGGCGCTGAACACCACCGCGTCGGTGTTGAAGCCGCCAGCGCCGTCGGACTCCACCTCCAGCACCATGCGGCTGCCGGCAACGGCGGTGAAGCTGCCATCGATCACCAGCGTGCCCGGTGAATTGCCCGGCGCAAAGATGCCGCGGTTGGTGACATTGCCGGTGATGGTGCCGGTGCCGCCCAGGAAGCCGTTGGTGCCGATGACGATCTCGCTGGCGGTCAGCGTGCTGTTGACCAGCACGAAGGTGCCGGTGCCGCCGTCCACATTGCCGGTGGCGGTCTTGTTGGCGCCCACGCCCAACCAGCCGGTGGTGATGGTCGAGGCCTCGGACACGATCACCGTGCCGTCGCCGCCGCTCAGCCGGCCCACGGTCATCACGCCGTCGCCCAGGTTGATGCTGCTGGCGCCACGCACACGCAGCAGGCCGCTGCCGTCGCGGCCGACATGGGTGTAGGCCAGTCCGGGCGCGGCGGTGGCCAGCATGGTCGATCCGCCTGACAACGTGAGGCTGCCGTCGCCGCCTGGAAACGCGCCCGTGCCGCCCAAGCTCAGGCCGGCGCCGGCTGTGCCCATGTTCGTCAGGGTGATGGTGCTGCCGTTGCCGACCACGCCGGTGCCGATGCCACCTGCCGAGCCCAGACCCAGGAACGCGCCGGCCAGGTTGCCCGCCGTCTGCTGGCCGCTGAAGTTGATGTGGCCGCCGTCGAGCTTGAGCACGCCCACGCCGCCCGAGCGGCCCACATTCATGCCGATGGCGCTGATCTGCCCGCCATTGCTCACCGTCAGCTGGCCATTGCTCTGCGGCCCGATGCCCACGCCGATGAAGGTGTCCTGGCCGGTCACCCGCAGCTCCGACCCCGCGCCGCTGATGGTGGCGATGCCCCGCCCGCCGTTGCCGGTCTCGCTGACGCCGCCGATGTAGATGTTGGTGCTGCGCCGGTCGGTGGGCGTGGATGCCGCGCCGCCTTCGAGCAGCAGCTTGCCGCCGTTGCTGATGTTCAAGCTGCCACTGCCTTCACGGCCGACACGCACAGCGGGGTTGAGCGACTCGGCCGCGCCACCGCCCGGCAGCACCGACACCGACGTGAGCCGCACCACCGACCCCGCGCCGTCGATGTTGAGCGTGCCCGACGATGCCGCATCGCGGCCCAGGTTCATGCCGGTGCCGCCGGCCAGTGCCTGGTTGGCATCCAGCAACAACTGGCCACCGCCGCGGACAGTGACCACGCCGGTGCCGTTGCGCCCGATGTCGATGAAGCCGGTGTTGCTGCTGCCGTTGGCGGCGGCCGAGGCCGTGCCGTTGACATGCACGCTGGACCCGGCGCCCTGGACCAGCAACTCACCGAACGAGCCGTCGCGCCCCACCGCCAAGTAAAAGATGCCGCTGACCGTGCCACCACCGAGCACCGACATCGACGCACTGCCCAGCGAACGCCCCACCTGCAATACCTGGGCGTCACCGGTGAACCGCATGGCCGAGCCCACGCCGCTGACGCTGACGTCGCTGCGCCCGCCGTTGGTGGTCAGGTTGATGCCGTTGTAGACACCGGCCCGGCCTTCGAACGACAGCGCGCCGCCGTTGGTGATGCTCAGCGTGGCGAGTGAATTGCGGTGCACGCCGGTGCCGACAAACGCAGCAGCGTTGTCCATCGCGCTGCCGGTCACGTTCCAGACCGAGCCGGCGCCATCGATGACCATCTCGGCAATGCTGCGCTCGGTGCCGGTGGGGCTGCCGCCACCGGGGGCCGAGCCGAGCCGGCCACCGTCGGTGGTCAAGCTGCCGCCGTTGAGCACCTCGACCCGGCCGCGGGTGGTGCCACCCGGCGTGCCGAAGCTGAAGCTGTCGATCGGCGGATGGAACACCGCCAGCCCACCGACGACAAAGCTGCGCAGGAACTGCGCCTGCGATCCGCTGCCCGTCACGGTGAATGTGCCGGTGCTGCCAGCAGCGTTGCCGATGAAGTTGTTGCAATAGTGGTTCACGCCCACACAGGCTGCGCTGTTGGCCCGGCCGTCAAGCAGCGCGCCACCGGCCACGGTGAACTGCGACGTGCCCCAACCACCCACTTCAAACCGGTTCAGGCTGCCCTGGTCGAAGCCGTTGCCGGCCAGCTCGATGCGGCTGCCGGCGCCGGTGAGCAGGCCGTTGCCGGTGCCGGTCTGGTTGAGGCCGAACACCAGTGATGCCACTTGCAGCCGGCTGCCACCATCGACCAGCAAGCTGCC
>JANNMP010000295.1:0-4765 GCA_031398015.1 Burkholderiaceae bacterium | reverse complement strand
GGTGAGGTGATCGTGGCCTACGGCCAGAACGGCGAGATGCTGCGGCCCGAGAACGGCTACCCGCTGCGACTGGTGGTGCCGGGGGTGCAAGGCGTGAGCTGGGTCAAGTACCTGCGGCGCATCGAGGTCGGCGACAAGCCTTACGGCGCCAAGGACGAAGTGCTGCATTACGTGGACCTGATGCCGAATGGGCTGCACCGCCAGTACACCAGCATCCAGGAATGCAAGAGCGTGGTGACCACGCCTTCGGGCGGCCAAGTGTTGCAGGGCAAGGGCTTCTACAGCATCACCGGCCTGGCGTGGTCGGGCAAGGGCAAGGTCAGGCGCGTCGATGTCTCGGTGGACGGCGGTCGCAACTGGCGCAGCGCGCGCCTGGAGACCCCGGTGCTGTCGAAGTGCCTGACGCGCTTCAACCTCGACTGGACATGGGACGGCAAGCCGGCACTGGTCCAGAGCCGCGCCACCGACGACACCGGCTACGTGCAGCCGACGTACCGGCAGCTGCGGGCGGTGCGCGGCACGCGCTCGATCTATCACAACAACGCGGTCCAGACCTGGCTTGTGCAGGAAAGTGGCGAGGTGAAGAATGTGCAGCTGTCGTGATCGTCTGCTGGCCTTGCTCGGGCCGATGGCGCTGGCGGCTGGCCTGATGCTGATGGCCGACGTTGCGCGTGCGCAGGCTGCCACGTATGCCAATGTTGGCCGGCCGGCGACGGCCAAGGAAGTGACGGCCTGGGACATCGACGTGCGGCCCGATTTCAAGGGCCTGCCCAAAGGCGCCGGATCGGTCGCCAAGGGCATGGAGGTTTGGGAGTCGAAGTGCGCGTCGTGCCACGGCGTCTTCGGCGAGAGCAACGAGGTCTTTGCACCGATCACGGGCGGCACGACGAAAGACGACATCAAGACCGGACGTGTGGCCCGCCTGACCGACAACAGCTTTCCGGGCCGCACCACGCTGATGAAGCTGTCGTCGGTCTCGACGCTGTGGGACTACATCAACCGCGCGATGCCGTGGAACACGCCCAAATCGTTGAACACCGAGGAGGTGTACGGCGTCACGGCCTACATCCTGAACCTGGGCGGCGTGGTGCCCGACAACTTCACGCTGTCGGACCAGAACATTGCCGACGTGCAGAAGCTGCTGCCCAACCGCCACGGCATCACCACCGCGCACGGCATGTGGCCGGGGGCTGGTTTCGGCAATGGTCGTCCCGACGTGTCCGCCAAGGCCTGCATGACCAATTGCGCGGCTGAGGCGACGATCGCTTCATTGCTGCCCGACTTCGCGCGCAATGCCCACGGCAACCTCGCCGAACAGAACCGCCTGGTCGGCGCGCAGGTCGGGGCGGACACGACGACGTTGCCCGGCGCCGCGCCGGCGTCGCCGGGCGCGGCAGCGAGGCCGGCCCCGCCGGCCCCGCCGGCACCACCCAAGGCCGCAGCCGCTGGCACCGGGGTGACGGCAATCGCGCTGGCCCAGAAGCACACGTGCACGGCCTGTCATGGCATCGACAACAAGATCGTTGGTCCGGGCTTTCAGGAGATCGCCAAGAAGTACGCCGGCCGCGCTGACGCAGTAAGCTACCTGGCCGGCAAGGTGAAGGGTGGCGGATCAGGGCTGTGGGGAACCATTCCGATGCCACCGCAGGCCCTGGGCGAAGCCGACGCCAACGTGATCGCGCGGTGGCTTGCGGACGGCGCAAACAAGTAGGCAAGGTGTCAGGCTGCGCGTCAGGGATCACCCGCCTCACCGCACGCCAGACAGTTCATTACCATATTCAGATACAGGAGATCAGATGATGCAAACCCGACGCGAGTTGCTTTCTCATTCGGCCACCGTCGCGGCGATGCTGGCTGCGATCGGCTTGTTTCCTGACATCGCAAATGCCCAGGCCACCGGCTGGAACAGTGCTGCGTTCGACGCCAAGAACATGGCCGACCTGATGAAGGCGCTGGGCGCCGGCGCGCCTGTGGAGAGCAAGGACGTGACCGTGACCGGACCCGACATCGCCGAGAACGGCGCCGTGGTGCCAGTGGCGGCATCGACCTCGCTGCCCGGGGTCAAGCGCCTGCTGATTCTGGTCGAGAAGAACCCGTCGATGCTGACGGCGATGTTCGACGTGACCGATGCGGTTGACGCCAACATGGCCACGCGCGTGAAGATGGGCCAGTCGTCCGATGTGTACGCCGTCGCGATGATGAACGACGGCAAGGTGCTCTTCGCAAGGAAAGAGGTCAAAGTCACGCTCGGCGGCTGTGGCGGCTGAGCGGGCCGACCCTCAACTCTCACATTCAGGAGACCAACATGGCAGACCCGATGCGCATTCGCGCCCAAGCCGCCGGTGACAAGGCCACCGTGCGCGTTCTCATGGCCCACGAGATGGAGACCGGCCAGCGCAAGGACGCCGCCGGCAAGT
The DNA here is from genome assembly GCA_031398015.1 of Burkholderiaceae bacterium. Classification (GTDB taxonomy): domain Bacteria; phylum Pseudomonadota; class Gammaproteobacteria; order Burkholderiales; family Burkholderiaceae_C; genus Pseudaquabacterium. The sequence goes on along the minus strand of JANNMP010000295.1, from coordinate 2,348 downwards.
TGATCCCCGCCTGGTTCATCCAGGACGTCAGCGCCCAGCTCAACGGCAAGCCGGTGATGAGCGCGCAGTGGGGGCCCGCAGTTTCGAAAAACCCGTTCCTGCAGTTCAACGTCAAGAACGCCAAGGCCGGCGACAAGGTCAGCGTGACCTGGACCGACAACAAGGGTGACAAGCGCACCGACGAAGCGACTGTCTCCTGATGCCGGAGAGTTCAACATGAACCGACACGGCTTTGCGGCCGCCGTGCTCGCGCTGGCGCCGTGCGCGCTGCTGGCGCAGCAAAAGTCGGTCTCCGACGGCATTGCCGAGTACCGCAAGATGCTGGAGGACGGCAACCCGGCCGAGCTGTTCGAAGCCAAGGGTGAGAGCCTCTGGAAGACGATGCGCGGGCCGAAGAATGCGTCGCTCGAGCAGTGCGATCTGGGCAAGGGCGCGGGCAAGGTCAAGGGCGCATTCGTCGAGCTGCCGCGCTGGTTTGCCGACACCAAGCGCGTGCAGGATCTGGAGTCGCGGCTCCTGAGCTGCATCGAGACGCTGCAGGGCATTGCGGCGGCCGACATCGCCAAGACGCCGTTTGGCCGTGGTGAACAGTCGAACATGGAAGCACTGGTGGCCTACATCGCCGCCGCGTCGCGCGGCATGAGGTTCAACCTGCCGCAAGGCCACGCCGACGAGAAGACGATGCTCGAACTCGGCAAGCGCACGTTCTTCCTGCGCGCCGGGCCTTACGATTTCTCATGCGCGTCGTGCCACAGCGAGGACGGCAAGCGCATCCGCCTGCAGGAGCTGCCGAACCTGACGAAGAACCCAGGCGACGGCATCGGCTTCGCGGCCTGGCCGGCGTACCGGGTCAGCAGCGGCGAGCTGTGGAGCATGCAGCGGCGCCTGAACGACTGCTACCGCCAGCAGCGCTTTCCGTACCCGGGTTATGCGTCGGACGTGACGATTGCGCTCGGCGTGTACATGGGCGTCAACGCGAAGGGCGCCGAATCGATCGCGCCGGCGCTCAGAAGGTGAAGAGGGCATCCGTGAACAACAAGACCAAGACCTGGCTCGCGCTCGTGCTGCTCGGCCTGGGCGGCTGCGCCGCGATGGCTCCCCAGCCCGACTACGACGCGATGATGGCGGCGATGCTCAAGGGGTCGTTTCGCGACCAGGGCATCGCCAAGATTGATCGCCTGCAGCAGGACGCTTCGAACGCGGAGTGCTCAGCATCAGAAGGCAAGCCGCTGCAAGAGGATCGCGCCAAGATCATCGAGGCCGAGAACCTGAAGACCGTGAAGCCGCCCAGTGATGGGCGCTTCATCGGCGACTGGCAGGCCGGCGAGCGCCTGGCACAGAACGGCCGCGGCATGACCTGGTCAGACCCCTCCGCCGCCACCAGCGCCAACGGCGGCAACTGCTACAACTGCCACCAGATCAACAAAGCCGAGATCTCATTCGGCACCATCGGGCCGAGTTTGTACAACTACGGCAAGTTGCGAGGGGTGACCGATCCTGCCAGCCCGACCGCCAAGCCGATCATCGAGTACACCTGGGGCAAGCTTTACAACGCCAAGGCCTACAACGCCTGCTCGGGCATGCCGCGCTTCGGCCATGCCGGCATGCTCGACGAGCAGCAGCTGCGCGACATCATGGCCCTACTGCTCGACCCCAAGTCGCCAGTCAACCAGTGACGCAGCAGCCCACCGCCGACGCGATTCGTCGTCCATCTTTGATCCATGTTTGCTGAACCATGAATCTGTCGAAGCGCGAGTTCGTGCAGATGCTGGGCGCCGCGTCGGTGGCCGGGCTCGGCTTGGGTCGGTGGTCCGAGGCCGATGCGGCGCAAGCGCAGCAGGGCTTGTACGACCTGCCGCGCTTTGGCAACGTGTCGTTCCTGCACATGACCGACTGCCATGCGCAGTTGAAGCCGATCCACTTCCGCGAGCCGAGCGTCAACCTCGGGCTGGGTTCGATGCAGGGGCAACTGCCGCATCTGGTGGGTCAATCGCTGCTTGCCAAGGCGGGCATCCGCCCAGGCTCGGCGCTGGCACATGGCTTGACCTTCATCGACTTCGAGAAGGCCGCGCGTCGGTACGGCAAGGTCGGTGGCTTCGCGCATCTGTCCAGCCTGGTCAAGCAGCTCAAGGCCAGCCGCCCGGGCGCGCTGCTGCTTGACGGTGGCGACACCTGGCAGGGCTCGGCCACGTCACTGTGGACCGACGCGCAGGACATGGTCGATGCCTGCAAGCTGCTCGGCGTCGATGTGATGACCGGCCACTGGGAATTCACCTACGGCATGGAGCGGGTGAAGGAAATCGTCGAGAAGGATTTCAAGGGCCGCATCGAGTTCCTGGCGCAGAACA
>JANNMP010000289.1:0-8751 GCA_031398015.1 Burkholderiaceae bacterium | reverse complement strand
GTGCCGCCGTCATGGCCGGCAATCACCAGGTGGTCGGCCTTGCACTTGGTCACACCGGCGGCAATGGTGCCCACGCCCACTTCACTGACCAGTTTCACGCTGATGCTGGCGCGTGGGTTGGCGTTTTTCAGGTCGTGGATCAGTTGCGCCAGGTCTTCGATCGAATAGATGTCATGGTGCGGCGGCGGGCTGATCAGGCCCACGCCCGGCACGCTGTAGCGCAGCATGCCGATGTATTCACTGACCTTGCCGCCGGGCAACTGGCCACCCTCACCGGGCTTGGCGCCCTGGGCCATCTTGATCTGCAACTGGTCGGCGCTGACCAGGTATTCGGTGGTCACACCAAAGCGGCCGCTGGCCACCTGCTTGATCTTGCTGCGCAGGCTGTCGCCTTCTTGCAGCACGTAGTCGGCGGCAATCACCTTGCTGCCGATCACCTCGCTGACCAGGGTGCCGGCACTGATCTTGATGCCCTTCAATTCATTGCGGTAGCGGGCCGGGTCTTCACCGCCTTCACCGGTGTTGCTCTTGCCGCCGATGCGGTTCATGGCAATCGCCAGCGTGCTGTGCGCCTCGGTGCTGATCGAGCCCAGGCTCATCGCGCCGGTGGCAAAGCGCTTGACGATGTCGGCGGCGCTTTCCACCTCGTCCAGCGGCACGGCCTTGGCCGGGTCGAGCTTGAACTCGAACAGCCCACGCAGCGTGACATGGCGCTTGCTCTGGTCGTTGATCAGCTGGGCATATTCCTTGTAGGTGCTGAACTGGCCCGAGCGCGCCGCATGCTGCAGCTTGGCGATGGCGTCTGGTGTCCACATGTGCTCTTCGCCGCGGCTGCGCCAGGCGTATTCACCGCCCGCATCCAGCATGCTGGCCAGCACCGGGTCGCTGCCGAAGGCGGCGCGGTGGGTGCGCAGCGCTTCTTCAGCCACCTCGAACACACCGATGCCGCCCACCTGGCTGGCCGTGCCGCGAAAGTACTTCTGCACGAAGCTCGATTCGAGCCCGATGGCCTCGAACAGCTGCGAGCCGCAATAGCTCATGTAGGTGCTCACGCCCATCTTGGACATGATCTTGGAGAGGCCTTTGCCGATGGCCTTGATGTAGTTGTAGATCGCCTTGTCGGGCGACAAGTCACCGGGCAGCTCGGCATGCAGCGCGGCCAGCGTCTCCATCGCCAGATAGGGGTGCACGGCCTCGGCACCGTAGCCGGCCAACACCGCAAAGTGGTGCACCTCTCGCGCCGAGCCGGTCTCCACCACCAGGCCGGCCGTGGTGCGCTTGCCCTCGCGCACCAGGTGGTGGTGCACGGCCGACAACGCCAGCAGCGCGGGGATGGCGACCTGCTCGCGCCCCAAACTCCGGTCGGTGATGATCAGGATGTTGTGGCCGCCGCCGATCGCGTCCACCGCTTCGGCGCACAGGCTGGCCAGCTTGGCCTCGACGCCCTCACGCCCCCAGGCCAGCGGGTAGGTGATGTCCAGCTCATAGCTCTTGAACTTGCCGCCGGTGTGCTGCTCGATGGCGCGCAAGCGCGCCATGTCGTCGAAATCGAGCACCGGCTGGTTGACTTCCAGCCGCATCTGCGGGTTCACCGCGTTGATGTCGAGCAGGTTGGGCTTGGGGCCGATGAAGCTGTTCAGGCTCATCACGATGGCCTCGCGGATCGGGTCGATCGGCGGGTTGGTGACTTGCGCAAACAGCTGCTTGAAGTAGTTGTAGAGCGGCTTGTTCTTGTCGCTCAGCACCGCCAGCGGGCTGTCATTGCCCATCGAGCCGATGGCCTCTTCACCGGCGGTGGCCATCGGTGCCAGCAGGAACTTGATGTCCTCTTGCGTGGTGCCGAAGGCCTGCTGGCGGTCCAGCAGTGTTTCAGCGTGTGGCAGCGGCGCGCCGATCACGCCGATCGAATCGAGCCGTATGCGCACGTTGTCGATCCATTGCCGGTATGGCTTGGCAAAGGCGAACTGGTTCTTCAGCTCTTCGTCGTCGACGATGCGGCCTTGCTCCAGGTCGATCAAGAACATCTTGCCCGGCTGCAAGCGCCATTTCTTGACGATCTTGCGCTCGGCAAACGGCAGCACGCCAGACTCAGACGCCATCACCACCAGGTCGTCATCGGTGACGATGTAGCGCGCCGGGCGCAAGCCGTTGCGGTCGAGCGTGGCGCCGATCTGCTTGCCGTCGGTGAAGACCATCGCCGCCGGGCCGTCCCATGGCTCCAGCATGGCGGCGTGGTATTCGTAGAAGGCGCGGCGGCGGGCGTCCATCAGCGCATGCTGCTCCCAGGCCTCGGGGATCATCATCATCGCGGCATGCGCCAGCGGGTAGCCGCTCATGGTCAGCAGCTCGAGCGCGTTGTCGAAGGTGGCGGTGTCGCTCTGGCCCTCGAAGCTGATCGGGTAGAGCTTCTTCAGGTCGTCACCGAGCACGGGCGACTTCATCACGCCTTCACGCGCGCGCATCCAGTTGAAGTTGCCCTTGACGGTGTTGATCTCGCCGTTGTGCGCCACCATGCGGTAGGGGTGGGCCAGCGGCCATTCGGGGAAGGTGTTGGTACTGAAGCGCTGGTGCACCAGGGCCAGCGCCGAGACGACACGCGCGTCGGCCAGGTCCAGGTAGTACTGGCCCACCTGGTTGGCCAGCAACAAGCCTTTGTAGATGATGGTGCGGCAGCTCATGCTGGGCACGTAGTACTCGCGGCTGTGGGTCAGTTGCAGCTTCTGGATTGCGGCACTCGCGGTCTTGCGGATGACGTAGAGCTTGCGCTCCAGCGCGTCGGGCACGATCACATCGGTGCCGCGGCCGATGAAGATCTGGCGGATCACCGGCTCTTTCTCGCGCACTGCCGGGCTCATCGGCATGGCCCGGTTGACCGGCACATCACGCCAGCCCAGCAGCACCTGGCCTTCGGCTTTGACGGCACGCGCCAGCTCATGCTCGCAAGCCAGGCGGCTGGCCTGCTCCTTGGGCAGGAAGATCATGCCCACGCCGTATTCACCCGGCGGCGGCAGCGCCACGCCGAGCTTGCCATCGGGCGTGCGGCCCGAGGCTTGCATCTCGGCGCGGAAGTACTCGTCGGGGATCTGGATCAGGGTGCCCGCGCCGTCGCCCATCAGCTTGTCGGCACCCACCGCACCGCGGTGGTCCAGGTTCTCCAGGATCTTCAGGCCCTGCTCGACGATGCTGTGCGCGCGCTGGCCCTTGATGTGGGCGACGAAGCCGACGCCGCAGGCGTCACGCTCGTTGGCCGGGTCATACAGGCCATGGGCCGCCAGGCTGCTGATCTCGGCGCGCGATGCAGTTGCGGCGCCGGCATTGGCAGCGCCGGCCGGGCCGGTGGCCATGCCAGAGGCCATGGCGGTGTGGCGGTCAGTCATGGCGGGCACCTTCGCAATTCGGGGGATGGGAATTTACTGCACTGCAGCAAGGGCATCAAGCGCAATCAAATGGGGTCAGACTTATTTGATCGATCAAACGCCGACGCGCCTGCGGTTATTAGGGGACAGATCATTTCAGGCGCTTGGCTGCACGGGCCAGCAAGACCCGCGCCTGCCGCCCACGCGCTCAAACCACCGCGCGCGGCGGCCGGCCGCGACGGCGCGGCTGCACCGGGCGCCCGGCCAGGCCGGCCAGCGCTGCCAGAAAGCCGGCGTCGCCCACTGCCCAGCCCTTGTGCGCAGCATCGGCCAGCGCAGTGGCTTTGGCGGCTGCCAAGCCGTCGGCCAGGCAGCGCCGGTAGGCGGCTTCGCGCTCGAACGGCGTGTTGCCCAGCGCCCACCAGGCGCTGCTTTCGGTGATCAACGGGTCACGCCGCTGGCCCAGGTGGTGGCCCAGGCTGCACCAGGCGGCGGCGTCGGGCCCGGCCAGGCTGGCGTTGCGCTGCGGCAATTGGTCAATGAACAGCATGGCGTCGAGCAAGCTGGCGCCGGGCTGCACCACGGCGGTGCGGTAGCGCCCCGCCCACAGCGTGCCGTGGCGGCCATGGCGGCGGTTGAACGCCGCGCCGTAGCGCCGGCCCAGGCCCTGCATCAAGGCGCCCAGCGCGGTGGCGGTGGTGGGCGTGAGCAACAGCGCCACCTGGCTGGGCAGCAGCGCGTAGGCATGCACGGCCACCTGCTGCTGCAGCGCCGATTCACGCAGCGCGGCCAGAAACTGGCGGCGGTCGTCATCGTCAACAAACACCGGTTGGGCGCTGTGGCCCAGCATCAGCGCCAGGTGGGCAGCGCCGGCCACGGCCAGGCGGGGCAGACGGGCCATGGTGGGATCAAGGCGCCGGCGTTGCGGCGGTGATGGCGCCCACGCCCGCAGGCAACGGGCCGAGCACGCCGAAGACATCGTGGCCGGTCAGGCGTCGGTGCTCGCGGGTGGCGAAGCGGTCGGTCATGCCGGCCACATAGTCGGCCACGGCGCGGTGGCGGTCGGGCCGGGCGGCATGCTCGGCCGGCATTTCCAGCGGCGCATCGACATAAGCCGCAAACAGTTCACGCACCACCTGGCGCGCGGCGTCGGCCATGCGGCTGACCTGCGGATGGCGGTACAGCGCGGCAAACAGAAAGCGCTTCAACTCGGCCGCCTCGGCATGCATGGGCGCTGAGTGGCGCAGCAAGCGGCCGGCCTGGCGCGCCGCGTTTGCACTGGCCGGCGCGGCATGCGCCAGTGCGCCAGCGCTGGCATCGACCACGTCATGCACCTGGGCCGACAACATGCGCCGGATGGTGTCGAACAGCAGCCGGCGCCCACCCTGGCCGGCGAGTGCCGGATGCTCGGCCAGGGCCTCGTCACGGCAGCGCCGCAGCAGCGCCAGGTCAGTCAGCTGCTCAAACTGCAACAGGCCCGAACGCACGCCGTCGTCGATGTCATGGGCGTTGTAGGCAATGGCATCGGCCAGGTTGCACAGCTGCGCTTCCAGGCTGGGCTGGCTGCCATCCAGGAAGCGCTGCGCCACGCCGCCCGGCTGCTGGACATTGAGGGCCAGCGCATCACGCTGGCTGCAATGCTTCAAGATGCCTTCGCGGGTTTCGAAGCTCAGGTTCAGGCCGTCGAACGCCGGGTAGCGGATTTCCAGCTGGTCAACCACACGCAGGCTTTGCAGGTTGTGCTCAAAGCCGCCGTGCGCGCGCATGCAGTCGTGCAGCGCGTCCTGCCCGGCATGGCCGAATGGCGTGTGGCCCAGGTCATGCGCCAGCGCAATGGCCTCGACCAGGTCGTCGTTCAGCCCCAGGCCACGGGCGAGGGCGCGGCCCCGCTGCGCCACTTCCAGCGAATGGGTGAGCCGGGTGCGGAACAGGTCACCTTCATGGTTGATGAAGACCTGGGTCTTGTAGACCAGGCGGCGAAATGCGGTGCTGTGCACGATGCGGTCACGGTCACGCTGGAAGGCGTCGCGATGGCGCACATCGGCTTCCGCGTGGCGGCGGCCGCGGCTGTGGGCCGCGTGGCTGGCGTAGGGCGCCAGAGGCATGGGCTTGTGCGCCGCTGCGCCTCAGCCAGGCGCCGCGTGGGCGCTGATGACCTGGGCCACCAGCGCATCGGGCGCCAGCCGCACAGTGGCGCGGCTGAAGCCGGTGCCGGTGCCGGTGCCGCTGCGCCTGTTGCCGGGCCGGTCGTCAATCAACACGAAGCGGATGTCGCCGCCCTCGGCCTTCTTGTCCAGGCGCATCAGTTGCAGCCAGCGCTCAACCGGCAGCACCGACAGCGGCGGCGCCAGCACCGGCAGGCCGGCGCGCTGGCACAGCAGGCGCAAGCGCGGCAGCAGCGCTGCATCGGCCAGGCCCAGGCGCACCGACAAGTCAGCCGCCAGCAGCATGCCGCAGCCCACCGCCTCACCATGCAGCCAGGCGCCGTGGCCCAGACCGGTTTCGATGGCATGGGCAAAGGTGTGGCCGAAATTGAGGATGGCGCGCAGCCCGCCTTCACGCTCGTCTTGCCCCACCACCGCTGCCTTGATCTCGCACGAGCGGCGCACCGCATGCGCCAGCGCCGCCTTGTCGCGCGCCAGCAGCGCGTCCAGGTGTGATTCGATCCAGTCCAGAAAGGCCGGGTCGGCGATCGGGCCGTACTTGATCACCTCGGCCAGGCCGGCCGACAGCTCACGCGCGGGCAGGGTGTCGAGCAGGTCGAGATCACAGATGACACGCACCGGCTGGTAGAACGCGCCGATCATGTTCTTACCCAGCGGGTGGTTGATCGCGGTCTTGCCGCCCACCGACGAATCCACCTGCGCCAGCAGCGTGGTGGGCACCTGCACAAACGGCACGCCGCGCATGTAGCAGGCGGCGGCAAAGCCGGCCATGTCGCCGACCACACCACCGCCCAGGGCGTAAATCACCGTCCTGCGGTCGCAGCCGGCGCCGAGCAGGCTGTCGTAGACCAGGTTCAGCGTCTCGGCGGTCTTGTGCGCTTCACCGTCGGGCAGGGCCAGCTGCAGCACACGGCGGTGGTGGCGCGCCAGCTGATCGGCCAGCGGCTGGGCATACAACGGCGCCACGGTGGCATTGCTGACGATCAGCGCGTCGGCCGCTGGCGGCAAGCCGGCCCAGGACGCGGGGTCGGTGAGCAGGCCGCTGCCGATGTGGATGTTGTAGCTGCGCTCCGCCAGGCTGATGGGGACAAGGGCTGTGGGCATGGCTGGGGCTGGCGCTGGCACAGCAAGTCTCAGAAGCTTGGCGTTGACAGCCGCTTGCTGACAGTGGTCGGGCATGGCGACGCGTCACGCAACTGCTTCACCTGCGCCAGCGTGGCGCGCTTGACGCCGGGCTGCAACGGCAACAGCAAGATGCCATTGCGCACCACAGCAGCCTGCCCCTGCGGCTGCAGCAAAGCCCGGCGCGCCAGTGCCGACAGCACCCCACCCAGGCTCTTGCATTGATGCCTGGCCGCGGGCCGCCGCCAACACGTCATCGTCGATGGTCAATGTGGTTCTCATGCTGTGCAACCGGTGTCAATCCTTGCGCACGATAACTCTGAAGCCCGCCGGGCAGCGCAGCGGCCCGGGCCTCAGCCCGCAGGTGCGGGCGGCAGCACCCGCCCCACGGTGGCCGGCACCTGCATCGGGTCGACCAGGCCGGCGAGTTCCAATTGCATCAGGATCATGTTGACCAGGTTGGGAACCGACGGGCGCCCGGTCTCGATGACGAAGTGGGCGGTGGCGCGGTACAGCGGATCACGCTCGCGGAACAGGTCACGCAGGCGTTTGAGCGGGTCTCGCACCTGCAGAAGCGGGCGCTGGGTGTCATGGCGCAGGCGGCGGAACAGCTCTTCGGGCGTGGAGCGCAGGTAGATCACCTGGCACTGTCGCTTCAGCGCGTCGCGGTTGGCCTTGCGCAGCACCGCGCCGCCGCCGGTGGCCAGCACCATCGCCGGCTGCTGGCACAGCGCCAAGATGGTCTGCTGCTCCAGGTCGCGGAAGGCGGCTTCGCCTTGTTGCTCGAAGTACGCGCGGATCGAGCCGCCGATGGCGCGCTCGATCTCGTGGTCACTGTCGACGAACCTGGCGCCGAGTTGCCGGGCGAGGTGCCGGCCGACGGTGGACTTGCCGCAGCCGGGCATGCCGACCAGGGCGAGTGCTGCGGCCCGGTCGGCGCCGAGCGCTGGCGCGGGGCTCACTGGGTGTTGGTGCAGGTACCCACAGAGACGCCGAAGGGGCTGCGCACGCCAGCCGGCGCCACCGTCTTCACGCTGTAGTCACCCGCCAGTTTGTCGAGCGGGAAGTCCTTGAACGACGTGGCTTCGGTGCCGGCCACGATGGCTGTCGCCGTCAGGCGCACGCCGATCCAAGACGCATACAGCTCGGCGAAGCGCATGGTGATGGTGGCTGTGCCGTTGTTGTCAGTGGTCACTGTCGAGGCCGTGAGCGCCACCACATTGCCGGGCGTCAGGTTGCCATCGCCGTTGGTGTCTTCGCCGCCGTCAAGAATGCCGTTGAGGTTGTTGCGATCCTCGTTCAGGCATTCGAGGTAACGCTCGTAGATCCATTGGGAATCGGGCTCACTCCAGACCAGGTTGCCTTTGGCAAAGTAGTTCGGAATCACCTTGACCGTGACAGGCACGCCGGGCACGCGCACACCAGTGGAATCAGTGACATAGACCGTCCAGTTCTTCTCGTAGGTTTCAGGGTTGAAGTTGGAGATGGTGTTGCCGGTGCCCAGCGCGATGAACAGCGCTGATTGGTTGACCGTCATCGTCGCGGTGCCGGCCACATTGATGTTCGACGCCACTGCCGCCTTCAATTGGACCGCGTTGTTGGCCGTGGTGATGGCGCCCGACAGGTATTGCACAGTGGCCACGCCGTTGGTGTCGGTGACGGCAGAAGCCTGCTGCAACAAGCCACCGCTGGGGTCAGCGACCTGGCTGAAGTTGATGGTGCTGCCGGCGACCGGGTTGCCGTTGGCGTCGGTCACCTTGGCAACCAAGGTGGCCTGCTGCGCAGTCTGGCCAAATTGGTTGGGCGCCAGCGCGGTGGGCGTGACTTGCAACACCAAGGTGGCCGGTGTGGTGGCAATGAAGCTCAGCGGCAGCGTGGCCTGCACCGCCGAGCCCGCCAACGTGGCGCTCAGCATCGACGAGCCGGCAAAACCGGACTGCACGTTGACTGTGGCCTCGCCGCTGGCGTTTGTCGTCACGCTGCTGCTGCTCAGCGTGCCGATGGTGGCCGCCAGGTTGATCGCCACATTGGCCTGCGGCACGCCGGCCTTGCGGTAGCGCACAGTCAAGGGCTGCACCTGGTTGACCACCACTTGGGTGCTGGCAGCG
>JANNMP010000234.1:0-6643 GCA_031398015.1 Burkholderiaceae bacterium | reverse complement strand
CGCCGCGGTGCGCTGCACGTAGCGGCGCTTCGATTCGTCGAGTGTGTCTTCGCGCTGGTGGTGCAGCACGCCCTTGCTGTCGCAGACGAAGATGTTCTCGCGCGTGGCGCCCATGCGCACGATCAGGTCCAGGCAGGCGATGGCCGCCGCACCGGCGCCGCTGACGGCGATCTTCACGTCGGCGATCTTCTTGCCGGTGAGTTCCATCCCGTTCAGGATGGCTGCCGCCGAGATGATGGCGGTGCCGTGCTGGTCGTCGTGGAACACCGGGATGCCCATGCGCTCGCGCAGCTTTTTCTCGATGTAGAAACACTCGGGCGCCTTGATGTCTTCGAGGTTGATGCCGCCCAGCGTGGGTTCGAGCGCGGCAATGATCTCGACCAGTTTGTCCGGGTCTTTTTCATCGAGTTCGATGTCGAACACGTCGATGCCGGCGAACTTCTTGAACAAACAGCCCTTGCCCTCCATCACCGGTTTGGCGGCCAGCGGGCCGATGTCGCCCAGGCCCAGCACGGCCGTGCCGTTGGTGATCACCCCCACCAGGTTGGCGCGGCTGGTGTACTCGGCCGCCAGGCTGGGGTCGGCCGCGATGTCCAGGCAGGGGTAGGCCACGCCGGGTGAATAGGCCAGGCTCAGGTCACGCTGGTTGCTCAGCGGCTTGGTCGGCGTGACCGAAATCTTGCCGCGTGTGGGGCTGCGGTGGTATTCACGCGCAGCGTCGCGCAGGGCTTGTTCGGCGGCGGACAGGGTCTGGGGCATGGCGGGCCTCGCGGCTGAGTGGGCAGGGCCGGCGAGGTTACGCCCGATCGGCGCGGCCGGCCATGTGGGCAAGTGCTATGGGTCAGCGCGATGGGGATGGGCTGGCCGCAGCCCAGAATCAGCCACTTTTGTTGCCCGGAGCCATACCGTGATCAGCTTCGACGACTATGCCGCGCACGACGGCCTGGGCCTGGCCGCGCTGGTCAAGGCCGGCCAGGTCAGCGCCACTGAGCTGCTCGACGCTGCAATCAGCCGCACCGAAGCCGTCAACCCGGCGCTGAACGCAGTGGTGCGCAAGCGTTATGACGCTGCCCGGCGCGAGGCCACGCAGGTTGACCAAGCCACCCCGTTCTGCGGCGTGCCGTTTCTGGTGAAGGACTTGATCTGCAACCTGGCGGGTGAACCCACCGGCCAAGGCACGCGGCTGCTGGGCAACCTGGCGATGGCGCAGGACAGTGAGCTGGTGCGGCGCTGGCGGGCTGCCGGCCTGGTGGTGCTGGGCCGCAGCAACACACCCGAATTCGGCCTGATGACCACCACCGAGCCGGTGGCCAACGGCGCCACGCGCAACCCCTGGTCACTGGCGCACTCGCCCGGTGGCAGCAGCGGTGGCTCAGCCGCAGCGGTGGCCGCACGTTTGGTGCCGGTGGCCAGCGGCGGGGACGGCGGTGGCTCGATCCGCATCCCTGCCAGTTGCTGCGGCCTGTTCGGCTTGAAGCCCAGCCGCGGCGCCACGCCCACCGCGCCGCTGGGCACGCTGTGGCAGGGCCTGGCGGTGGAGCATGTGATCAGCCGCAGCGTGCGCGACAGCGCCGCGCTGCTCGATGCCACGTCATGTGCCGGCGTCGGCGCTGACACCGGCGCACCCTGGGCCGCGCCCCACTGGCCGCGCCCGCTGCTGGCCGAAGTGGCCACGCCGCCGGGCCGCTTGCGCATTGCCTTCAGCCACCAGCCGCTGCTGGGGCAGACGGTGCATGCCGATTGCAAGGCGGCGCTGCAGGATGCAGCCGCGCTGCTGCAATCGCTGGGCCACGATCTGCAAGAGGCCGCGCCGCCGGTGGACCGGGCCGCGCTGGAGCAGGCCTTCGTCACCGTGATCGCTGCCGAGACGGCTGCTGACATTGCCCAGCTGCAAACCTTGCTGGGCCGGCGCCTGCGCCCCGGTGAGTTCGAGCCCGCCACCAGCGCGCTGGGCCTGCTGGGCCAGCGCTTCAGCGCCGCCGACGGTGCGGCAGCGCAGCGCACGCTGCAGGGCGCGGCCAGGGCGCTGCTGCCGTTCTTTCAGCGCTTTGATGTGCTGATGACGCCCACGCTGGGTGCACCACCGGCGCTGATCGGCGCGCTGCAGCCCACCGCCACCGAGCAGCGCCTGATGCGCGCTGTCACCGCGCTGGGCGCAGGCTGGCTGCTCAAGCGCCCACGCGCGCTCAAGCCGCTGCTGGACAAGACCTTCGACACCGTGCCCTTCACCGCGCTGTTCAACATCACCGGCCAGCCGGCAATGTCGGTGCCGCTGTGCTGGAACGCGGCTGGCCTGCCGATCGGCATCCAGTTTGCCGGCCGCTTCGGTGACGAGCCCACGCTGCTGCGCCTGGCCGGCCAGCTGGAACAGGCGCGGCCTTGGTTTGCCCGCGTGCCGAACCTGGTTTGATCAGCCGTTGGCGCGTTTTTGCAGGATCTCGAACGCCGGCAGCGTCTTGCCTTCCAGCACTTCCAGGAAAGCGCCGCCGCCGGTGCTGATGTAACCCACCTCGGCCTCGATGCCGTATTTGGCAATCGCCGCCAGCGTGTCGCCGCCGCCGGCAATGCTGAAGGCGCTGCTGGCGGCAATGGCCCGGGCAATCGCCTCGGTGCCGTGGCTGAAGGCATCGAACTCGAACACGCCCACCGGGCCGTTCCACACGATGGTGCCGGCGGCCATCAGCTGCTTGCTGAGGATGGCTGAGGTCTGCGGGCCGATGTCGAGAATCAGGTCATCGTCGGCCACATCGGTGGCGGCTTTGACCGTGGCCTCGGCGTCGGCGGCAAAACGCTTGGCGCAGACCACGTCCACGGGGATCGGCACCGCCGCGCCGCGCGCTTGCATCGACGCGATCACGGCCTTGGCATCGGCCAGCAGGTCGGGCTCGGCCAGGCTCTTGCCGATCTTCAACCCCGCCGCCAGCATGAAGGTGTTGGCAATGCCGCCGCCCACGATCAGGCCATCGACCTTGGCCGACAGGCTTTGCAGGATGCTCAATTTGGTGCTGACCTTGCTGCCCGCCACGATCGCCAGCAGCGGGCGCTTCGGCGCGGCCAGCGCCTTGGTGATGGCGTCGATCTCGGCCGACAGCAGCGGCCCGGCGCAGGCCAGCGGGGCGTATTGGGCGATGCCGTAGGTCGTGCCCTCGGCGCGGTGGGCGGTGCCGAAGGCGTCGTTGACATACACGTCACACAGCCTGGCCATCTGCCGCGCCAGCGCATCGTCGTTCTTCTTCTCGCCCTTGTTCAGGCGGCAGTTTTCCAGCAGCACCACCTGGCCCGGCGCCACGCTGACACCATCGAGCCAGTTGGCCACCAGCGGCACCGGGCAGCCCAGCAGCTCGGCCAGGCGCTGGGCCACCGGCGCCAGTGAATCTGCGGGCTTGAACTCACCCTCGGTGGGCCGGCCCAGGTGGCTGGTGACCATCACCGCCGCGCCGGCCTTCAGCGCCAGCTGGATGCCGGGCACGCTGGCGCGGATGCGGGTGTCTTCGGTGATCTGGCCGGCGTCGTCCTGCGGCACGTTCAGGTCGGCACGGATGAACACCCGCTTGCCGGCGAGCCGGCCTTGGGCTGCCAGTTGGTCGAGTCGCAGGATGTGCATGGTGGGCGGCTGTGGGTTGGCGGGCCACCAGTTTGGCAGATCACCACCCCAGCCCCAGGCGCAGCGCCAGCATCACCGCCGTGCCCACCACGATGGTGCCCAGCATGCTGCGCTGCCACACAAACCAGGCGGTGGCGGCGGCAGCGCCAAACAGCCGGGCATCGAGCCAGGTGCTGATCAGCTGCCCCTGGCTCATCACCAGCTCGGGCGCCACGACAGCCACCAGCGCGCCGATGGGCGCGTAGCGCAGGCCCTCGCGCAGCCAGCCGGGCATCGGCAACTCACGCGCGGGCAGGATGAAGAAGCCACGCGTGCCGATGGTGATCAACACCAGGCCGGCGATGGTGACGATGGTTTCCAGCGTGTCCATCAGGCTGCCGATCAGCTGGCGCTGCGCACGCTGCGGGCCTGGTCGATCACCGTGCCCATGGCCACGGCGGCGGCAATCGCCACCAGCATGTTCAGCTTCAGCGGCAACGCGTAGGCAGCCACGGCAGCAGCGCCCGCCACCAGCGCGGGCAGCCAGGTGGCGCGGTCGGCCAGCATCGAATAGGTCATCGCCAGCAGCGCCAGCGTGCCGGCAAAACCCAGCCCCCAGGCGGGCGGGATGTGGTGGCCCAGCGTGATGCCGACCAGCGACATCAGGTGCCAGCTGCCGGCGTTGACCAGCACGCCGCCCCAGAAGTACGGAATCTGCTCGGGCGCATGGCGCGGCTCGGGAAAGCGGCGCATGAACAGCACATAGTTCAGGTCGGCGGTGAAGTAGCTCATCAGGCCGCGTTGCTTCAGCGGCAGCGCCGCCAGGTACGGCCGCCACTGGGTGCTGAACACGACGAAGCGCAGGTTCAGGCACAGCGCGGTGGCCCACACCACCCACAGCGGCGCGCCGCTGGCCATCAGCGGCGCCACCGCCAGCTGGGCGGTGCCGGCAAACACCGTCAGCGACATCAGCACCGCGGCCCACGGTTCCAGCCCGCCCTTGACCATGGCCATGCCGGTGACCAGGCCCCAGGCGCCGATGCCCAGCGCCACGCCCACCATCTCATGGGCGCCACGGGCAAATTCAGGGTGGCGCACCAACTGGTGTGCCTGGCGGCGCCAGGTTTGCATCGGCGTGATTGTCCCGGGCCGGTGGCTGCGCTTGTGCAGCCGGGCTGTGCAACGGTGTTCGGCCGCGCTGGGCCGCGCTACGCCGCGCTACGCCGCGCTCAGCGTGCGTCGGCCAGTGCGCGCAGGTCGTCCTGCCAGCCCTGCAGCTTGGCCAGTGCGCGCTGGCGCTGGGCCGCTCGGGTGCTGTTGTGCAGTTGCGCTGCCATGGCGCAGTTCACTTGCTTCATGCGCTGGCTGTAGTCGCGGTAGTCGGCCCGCGGTGAGCGGCTGGCCTCGGCGGCCAGCCGGCGCAGGCCAGCCTGCACCACCACCACATCGGCGCGCTCGGCCTGCCATTGGCGCAGGCTGCGCAGCAGCTCGGCCGAGCGGGCCTGGCGCTCGGCCAGCCAGCGCTCGGCATCGAATGGTGACGCCGCCAGCGCCGTTGCCATCAACTGGCGCTGCGCCTCGTCCAGGCTGCCGTACAGGGTTTCAGCACGCTCGATGTTGCGCGACAGTGACGCCTTGCGGCGCGCCGCCAAGTCAGCCACCAGGTGCTCGTCGACCAGCTCCTGCTGCTTGCGGGCCTGGCGTTGTGCCAGGTGCTCGATCTGCTCGGCCGACAGCGTGCGCACCTGCTCGGCAAGCTGGGGCACGGCGCGGTCGAAGGCCAGTTCAGCGCGGCGCTGCCAGGCGTCGGCGATGTTGCACAACTGGCCCGCCGTCACCGTGTGTGGCAGCAGCGCCGCCGCCTCGCCCAGCGCTTGCGCATAGTCGGGCAGCTGGGTGCTGCGGTGCCAGGCAAACCAGTCGGCCAGCGCGCTGCGCACCCGGGGCGACTGCTCGGCGCTGAAATCGACCTGGCTGTCGAGCCACCAGTAGGCCAGCGTCGGGCCCTGGCTGTAGCCCAGGCGCAGCGTGCTGCAGGCCGCCAGCAGCGGCAGCAGCATCACGATAATCCAGCCTCTCCAACGTCTCGACACAGGCAGCCTCATGGTTCTGGACATCGTCATCATGGCCGCAGGCAAGGGCACCCGCATGAAGAGCCGCCACCCCAAGGTGTTGCACCACCTGGCGGGCCGGCCGCTGCTGGCGCATGTGCTGGCCACCACCGCCACGCTGGGGGCGCAGCGCTGCTGGGTGGTCACCGGCCATGGCGCCGACGCGGTGGAGTCTGCCATCGCCGGCAGTGGCGCGCTGCCGGTGCGCCAGATGCCGCAGCACGGCACCGGCCATGCGGTGCAGCAGGTGGTGCCGCACCTGGCGGGGCCGCATGGCGACGGCGATGTCACGCTGATCCTGAACGGCGACGTGCCGCTGATCGCGCCGGCCACCGCGCGCTCGCTGGTGCACGCCTGCGCCGGCCAGCGCCTGGCGCTGCTGACGATCACGCTGGCCGACGCCACCGGCTACGGCCGCATCGTGAGAGCGGGCACCGACACCAGCGGCGCCGTGCTCGGCATCGTCGAGCACAAGGACGCCACGCCGGCGCAGCGCGGCATCCGCGAGGTCTACACCGGCATGATGGCCGCGCCCACCGCGCTGCTCAAACGCTGGGTGATGGCCTTGCAGAACAACAACGCCCAGGGTGAGTACTACCTGACCGACATCGTCGCGATGGCCGTGGCCGAAGGGGTGGCTGTGGTGGCCACGCCAGCCGCCGACGAGACCGAGGTGCTGGGCGTCAACAGCCCGCTGCAACTGGCCGAGCTGGAGCGCCGTTTCCAACACCGCCAGGCCGAAGCGTTGCTGGAAGCCGGCGTGCGCCTGGCCGACCCGGCGCGCTTCGACGTGCGCGGCGAGCTGCAGTGCGGCAGCGACGTGGAGATCGACGTCGGCTGCATCTTCGAAGGCCGGGTCGAGCTCGGCGACGGCGTTCGCATCGGCGCCTACTGCGTGCTGCGCAACGCGCGCGTCGAGGCCGGGGCGCTGCTCCGGCCCTACACGCAC
>JANNMP010000228.1:0-3139 GCA_031398015.1 Burkholderiaceae bacterium | reverse complement strand
GCCTGCCCGCCCGGCGCCTCGCGCTCGATGACCAGCGTGCGCAGGCCTTCGCTGGCACCGTACACCGCCGCCGCGCTGAAGCCCCAGGTCAGCGGCCAGTTGACCGCCCAAGCCGGCCTGCGCTGGGCGGCTGCGCCAGCCGTGCTGGCCGTCGATCTGCACAGCACCACGCTGCAGGATCTGCAGTTGCGCGACGGCGCTGGCCGCAGCGCCAACAGCCTGGCTGCCGTCAAACGCCTGCAGCTCGACGGCGCCCAACTCGACCTGCTGGCCCGGCGCGTGGTGCTGGCCAAGCTGCAGATCGACCAGCCGCAACTGGCACTGGCGCGTGGCGCCGATGGCCAGCTCGACCTGTCGGCCTGGCTGCCGGCAAGCAAACCAGGGCCGAAGGCCGTGCCAGCAACGCCAAGCGCTGCGCCATCGGCAGCCAGCCAGACTGCCGCGCCGGCCTGGCAACTGGCATTGGCTGATCTGCTGCTCAACGGCGGCCGCGTGGCCTGGGCCGACGCGGCGCTGGCCAGCAGCGGCCAGCCTTACCGCGCCGACCTGTCGGCGCTGAAGCTGCGGTTGCAAGGCCTGGCCTGGCCGGCGCCAACCGACCCGCGCGCGGCGCTGCCCCGGCTGCAGCTGTCGGCCAGCGTGGGCGCCCCGGCCATGGCCGGGGCGGCACCAGGCGCGCCCGCCACGCGTGGCCAAATCGACTGGAGCGGCAGCTTTGGCCTGGCGCCGCTGCAGGCCGACGGCCGCCTCAAGCTCGACCACCTGCCGCTGCATTTGTTCGTGCCCTATGCCGGCAATGCACTGCCGGTGCAACTGCTGCATGCCGACGCCAGCCTGAGCACACAGGTGCGCGCCAGCGCCACATCCAACGGCTGGCAAGTGGCGACCGACGGTGACCTGCAGCTCACCGACGTGCTGCTGCACAACCGCCCCGCGCCAGGCAGCGCTGCCGACAGCAGCGAGCTGCTGAGCTGGCAGACGCTGGCGCTGCAAGGCGTGGTGGTGCAGATGCAGCCGGCCAGCAAGCCGCGCATCGACGTGCGTGAGCTGGCCCTGACCGACTTCTACAGCCAGCTGGTCATCACCGAGCAGGGGCGCTTCAACCTGCAGGACGTGGCCGCCACGCCGCCGGCCGATGTCGCCTCGGCGGCAGCGCCGGCAGCAGCGTCTGCGGCAGCAGCGCCTGCGCCAAGTTCCGCAGTTGCAGCAAGTGCCGTCGGTGCTGCCAGCGGTCCCACTGACCTGCCCATCGACCTGGCGCTGGGCAAGACCGAGCTGCGCAACGGCCGCATCGACTTCAGCGACCGCCTTGTGCGCCCCAACTACAGCGCCCGGCTGACCGAACTGAACGGCCAGCTTGGCGCCTTCCGCTCGGGCACGCGCGAGATGGCCACGCTCAGCCTGCGCGGCCGCGCGGCCGACACCGCGCTGCTGGACATCAGCGGCCAGCTCAACCCCACGGCCCAGCCGCTGGCCCTGGACATCCGCGCCAAGGCCACCGATCTGGAGCTGGCGCCGCTGTCGCCGTATGCCGGCAAATACGCCGGCTATGCCATCGAGCGTGGCAAGCTGAGCATGGACGTGGCCTACAAGATCGACGCCGACGGCCGGCTCGACGCCAAGAACCAGGTGGTGCTGAACCAGCTCACCTTTGGCGAGCGGGTCGAGTCACCCAGCGCCACCCAGCTGCCGGTGCTGCTGGCGGTGGCGCTGTTGAAAGACCGGCACGGCGTGATCGACATCAACCTGCCGGTCAGCGGCACGCTGGCCGACCCGCAGTTCAGCGTCGCCGGCATCATCTGGAAAGTGATCGTCAACCTGCTGACCAAGGCCTTGACGGCGCCGTTTGCGCTGCTGGCCGGTGGTGGCACCGACGACCTGAGCCAGGTGCAGTTTGTGCCCGGCAGCGCCCGCATCGCCGACAGCGGGCGCCAGGCACTGGCCAAGGTGGCCGCTGCGCTGAAAGACCGGCCCAGCCTGATGATGACCGTGACTGGTGCCGCCGACACCGTGTCCGAACGAGACGCCGCCCAGCGTGTGCTGCTGGAAGAGCGGCTGGCCACCGAGGCGTGGCGCGAGCGCGCCCGCGCCGCGCCGGCTGCGGTGGCCCCCGCCAGCGCCGCATCGGCCGCCGCCGACGCCGTGCCGCTGACAGCTGCCGAGCGCGCCGCCGCATTGAAGCGCGTCTACCAGCAGACGCCCCTGCCCGACCGGCCGCGCAACTTCATCAACCAACTCAAGGACATCCCCGCTGCCGAGATGCAATCGCGCCTGCTCGCCGGCCAGCGCATCAGCGACGAGACCATGCGCGAGCTGGCCTTGCAGCGTGGCCTGGCGGTGCGCGACGCGCTGATCGCCCAGGGCTTGTCGAGTGATCGCTTGTTCATCGCCGCGCCCAAGCTGCGGTTGTCGGGCGAGGGTGATGCCGCCTGGGTGCCGTCGGTCAACCTGACGCTCAGCACCAAATAGCGGCCTGCGGCCAGGCGCCGTGGCCAGCGCAGCAAGCGGCGGCCGCCGCTGCCTAGTGAAAACCCGGGGCGCCATTCACCCGTTGAACCGGCGTGGCCGGCCCCTATAATCAGGTTGCTAGCACTCGCAAGGCTTGAGTGCTAACAACCCAGGTCAGGCCAGAACGGCCCGGCCACCAGGCATGTGAATGGGCGCCCACTTCTGCGGCGCGCCTCAACCAGTCTGAACTTTGTCAAACCCCAAGGAGATACGATGAAACTTCGTCCTTTGCACGATCGGGTGATCGTCAAGCGCCTCGAGCAAGAAACCAAGACCGCCTCGGGCATCGTCATCCCCGACAACGCCGCCGAAAAGCCTGACCAAGGCGAAGTGCTGGCTGTCGGCCCGGGCAAGCGCAACGACAAGGGCGACTTCGTCGTCCTGAACATCAAGGTCGGCGATCGCGTGCTGTTCGGCAAGTACAGCGGCCAGACGGTCAAGGTCGATGGCGACGAACTGCTCGTGATGCGCGAAGAAGACCTCTTCGCCGTGGTCGAGAAGTAAGCCCCCAACAACTCGAAAATCGGAGTAATCGATATGGCAGCAAAAGACGTAATTTTCGGCGGCGAAGCCCGCGCACGCATGGTCGAGGGTGTGAACATCCTCGCCAACGCAGTCAAGGTGACCCTGG
>JANNMP010000196.1:0-7538 GCA_031398015.1 Burkholderiaceae bacterium | reverse complement strand
GATTACGACGGCTCGGCGCGGCTGTTCCGCGCCAACATCCTGAGCAAGGGCAGCAATGCGCTGGTGGCCGGCTTCCGCCCTGACCGGGTGGCCTATGACGGCAAGAACGAATCCGAGTTGCAGAACTACGGCGCCAACCTGCGCCTGCGCTGGAACCTGGGCGCGGTGGCGCTGAACTCGATCACCGGCTACGAACAGGTCAAGACCTACAGCCGGGGCGACATCGACGGCGGCGCCGGGCCGTACTTTGGCGCTGCGCTGCCGTTTGCCGTGGAAACTGCCGACGGCATCCCCAAGCACAGCCAGATCACGCAGGAGTTCCGGCTCGAATCTTTGGGCACCGGTCCGCTGAACTGGCAGGCCGGCGTGTATCTGTTCCGCGAAGACTACAAGATCGAAAGCTTCAGCTACGACTCGACCAACGCCAGCGTGCAAGACGGCTACCAGCGCGTGCGCCAGAAGAACGACGCGGTGGCGCTGTTCGGCGCCGTCAACGTTGACGTGAGCCCGGTGCTGAAGCTGCGCGGCGGCCTGCGCTACACGCACGACAAGAAGAACTTCGGCGTCGAGGCCTACGACAACAGCGGCTTCGTGCCCTGCATCGGCCCCACCATCGGCGCCATTCCGGGCTTGCCCAAGTGCAACCTGACACAGTTGGCCGCACTGGAGCCCGACGGCAGCCTGTCGGCATCGCCCAAGGACAAGAAGCTGAGCTGGGACTTGAGCGGCACCTATGCGCTGAACAAGGACAGCAACCTGTATGCCCGCGTGGCCACGGGCTTCCGTGGCAGCAGCGTGCAGGGCGCCAGCGCGTTCAACGGCAAATCAGTTGCCGGGCCAGAGACCAACACCTCGTACGAGGCCGGCATCAAGACCGATCTGTTCAACAAGCGTGCCCGCCTGAACTTCGGTGTCTTCCACTACAACGTCAAGGACCTTCAGCTCACCGCCGTGGGCGGCGCCGGCGGCAATGCCAACGTGCTGGTGTCAGCCAAGAAGGCCACCGGCCAGGGTTTCGAGATGGACTTGCAGGCCTTCGTCACCGACAGGCTGCTGGCCACGCTGGGCGTGGGTTACAACGACACCGAGATCAAGGACGCGACCCTGGCCGTCTCACCCTGCGGCAACGGCCAGAACGCCCCGGCGTTGAACTGCACCGTCACCAACCCGCTGACCGCCGGTGGCAAGGCTTTGATCAACGGCAACCCACTGCCTCAGGCGCCCAAGACCACGCTGAACTTCACGCTCAAGTACAGCCAGCCACTGGGCAATGGTGCCGAGCTGTATGCCTACACCGACTGGGTCTACCGCAGCAAGGTCAACTTCTTCCTGTACGAGTCGGCCGAGTTCACCGGCAAGGCATTGACCGAAGGCGGCCTGCGTGTGGGCTACACCTGGGGCAATGGCAAATACGATGTGGCCGCCTTCGGCCGCAACATCACCAACCAGATTCGGGTGGTCGGTGGCATCGACTTCAACAACCTGACCGGCTTCATCAACGAGCCACGCACCTGGGGCCTGCAGTTCAAGGCGATGTTCTGAGCATGCGCTGCCCGGCCTGGCTGGCACTGCTGACTGCTGCCCTGGCCACCGGAGCATTGGCGCAGCCAGCCGTGATCTATGAGCTCGGTGGCAAGGCCGACCGCTCGTTCAACCAGGCGGCGTTTGAAGGTGCCGAACGCTGGCGAGTGGCCACCGGTGGCCGCTACCTCGAATTCGAAGTCGGCCAGTCAGCCCAGCGCGAGCAGGCGGCGCGGCGCTTTGCCCAGCGCGGCGCTGCGCCGGTGGTGGCCATCGGCTTCCCGCAGGCTGCGGCCATCACCAGCGTGGCCAAGGAGTTTCCGCAGACGCCGTTTGCCATCATCGACGCGGTGGTCGACTTGCCCAATGTGCAGAGCTTTGTCTACCGCGAGCATGAAGGCGCGTTCCTGGTCGGCGTGCTGGCTGCCATGGCCAGCAAGAGCGGCAAGATCGGTTTTGTCGGTGGCATGGACATCCCGCTGGTGCGCCGCTTCCTGTGTGGCTATGAGCAGGGCGCGCGCCACGCCAATGCCAAGGTGCAAGTGCTGCATGCCATGTCGGGCAGCACACCGGCAGCCTGGACCGACCCCGCACGCGGCGCCGAGCTGACCAAGGCCCAGGTCGTGCAGGGTGTGGATGTCGTGTTTGCCGCTGCTGGCACCACCGGGCTGGGCATCATGCAAGCCGCCAAGGACACCGGCATCCTGGCCATCGGCGTGGACAGCAACCAGAACCACCTGCACCCGGGCACGATGCTGACCTCGATGGTCAAGCGGGTGGACCTGGCGGTGGACCAGGCCTTTCGCGGCGTCAAGCCAGGCGTGACGGCGCTCGGCCTGAAAGAAGGCGGCGTCGACTATGCGATGGACCAGCACAACCAGGCGCTGGTGACGCCCGCCATGCGCCAGGCCGCTGAAGCCGCGCGTGCCGACATCGTGGCCGGGCGCTTGAAAGTGATTGACTACACGCTGGCCAACCGCTGCAACTGAGCAGCGCGGCATGCCCGCAGCACCCCCTGCCGGCCAGGGGCGCCTTCTACAATCTGGCGCCCATTCCGACACGCCGCTTGCTGCCGCTTTGGCGGGCAAACCACCACCGCTGCCGCCCCCATGACCGAACTTGCCAAATCGTTTGAACCCGCTGCCATCGAGGCCCGCTGGGCGCCGCTGTGGGAGCAAAGCGGCGTGTATGCGCCCACGCTGGACCCGGCCCGGCCATCGTTCTGCATCCAGCTGCCGCCGCCCAACGTGACCGGCACGCTGCACATGGGCCATGCGTTCAACCAGACCATCATGGACGCGCTGACGCGCTGCCACCGCATGCGCGGCTTCAATGCGCTGTGGCTGCCCGGCACCGACCATGCCGGCATCGCCACGCAGATCGTCGTCGAGCGCCAGTTGCAAGACGCCGGCCTGTCGCGCCATGATTTGGGCCGCGAGGCGTTCCTGAAGCAGGTTTGGGACTGGAAGGAAACATCGGGCGCCACCATCACCCGCCAGATGCGCCGCATGGGCGACAGCGTGAGCTGGGCGCATGAATACTTCACCATGGACCCGGGCCTGTCGGTCACTGTCACCGACACCTTTGTGCGGCTGTACCAAGAAGGCCTGATCTACCGCGGCAAGCGCCTGGTCAGCTGGGACCCGGTGCTCAAGAGCGCGGTGTCGGATCTGGAAGTCGAAAGCGAAGAGGAAGCCGGCTTCCTGTGGCACATCCGCTATCCGTTGGCCGATGGCAGTGGCAGCCTGGTGGTGGCCCCCACCCGGCCTGAGACCCTGCTGGGCGACACCGCCGTGATGGTGCACCCCGACGACGAGCGCTACGCAGCTTTCATCGGCAAACAGGTGCGCTTGCCGATCACGGGCCGGTTGGTGCCGGTGATCGCCGATGCCTACGTCGACCGCGCGTTCGGCACCGGCGCGGTGAAGGTGACGCCCGCGCATGACGCCAATGATTACCAGGTGGGCCAACGCCATGGCCTGGAGATGCTGACCATCTTCACGCTCGACGCCAAGGTGTGGGGCGGCGCGCCCGAGCCTTACCGCGGCCTGGACCGTTTTGAGGCACGCAAACAGATCGTGGCCCAGCTCGACACCGAAGGCCTGCTGGTGGAGACCCGCAAGCACATGCTGCAAGTGCCACGCTGCACCCGCACCGGCCAGGTGATCGAGCCGATGCTGACCGACCAGTGGTTCGTGGCGATGAGCAAACCAGGTGCCGACGGCCAGAGCATTGCCCAGCAGGCCATCGACGTGGTGCAGCGCGGTGAGGTGCGCTTTGTGCCCGAGCAATGGGTCAACACCTACAACCAGTGGATGCACAACATCCAGGACTGGTGCATCAGCCGCCAGCTGTGGTGGGGCCACCAGATTCCGGCCTGGTATGGCAGCGGCGGTGAACTGTTTGTGGCGCGTGACGAAGCAGCGGCGCGCGCCCAAGCAAGCGCCGCTGGATACGCCGGCCCACTCACACGTGACCCCGATGTGCTCGACACCTGGTACTCCAGCGCACTGGTGCCGTTCTCCACCCTGGGCTGGCCCGCCAAGACCATCGAACAAGAGCTGTTCCTGCCCAGCAGCGTGCTGGTCACCGGCCACGACATCATCTTCTTCTGGGTCGCCCGGATGATCATGATGACCAAGCACTTCACCGGGAAAGTGCCATTCAGGCATGTCTACATCCATGGCCTGGTGCTCGACGCGCATGGCAAGAAAATGAGCAAGAGCGAAGGCAATGTGCTCGACCCGGTGGACCTGATCGACGGCATTGCCCTGGCCCCGTTGCTGGACAAGCGCAGCACCGGCCTGCGCAAGCCCGAGACCGCGCCCGCGGTGCGCAAGGCCACCGAGCGTGAGTTCCCTGACGGCATCCCCGCCTATGGTGCCGACGCGCTGCGCCTGACCTTTGCCGCCATGGCCACGCTGGGCCGCACGGTCAACTTCGACACCAAGCGCTGCGAGGGCTACCGCAACTTCTGCAACAAGCTGTGGAATGCCAGCCGCTTTGTGCTGATGAACTGCGAGGGGCAGGACTGTGGCCTGATGGAGCACAGCAAGGCCGACTGCCAGCCCGGTGGCCCGGCCCATGGCTACATGCGCTTTTCAGCCGCCGACAAGTGGATCAGCAATGAGCTGCAGCGGGTGACGGCCGCTGCGGCCGACGGCTTTGCCGCCTACCGGCTGGACAACGTGGCCAACAGCCTCTACCAGTTCGTCTGGGACAGCTATTGCGACTGGTACCTCGAAATTGCCAAGGTGCAAATCCAGCGCGGTGGCCCGGCCGAGCAGCGCGCCACCCGCCGCACGCTGATCCGCACACTGGAGACGGTGTTGCGCCTGTTGCACCCGTTGGTGCCGTTCGTCACCGCCGAGCTGTGGCACACGGTGGCGGTGGTGGCCGGGCGCAAGTCGGCCAGCAGCGCCGACACCATTGCCAGCGCGCCCTACCCCGAAGCCCAGCCAGGCAAGATCGATGCGGCGTCCGATGCCTGGATGGAGCGCCTGAAGACCGTGGTGGCCGCCAGCCGCAGCCTGCGCAGCGAGATGGGCCTGTCACCGGCTGCACGGGTGCCGATGCTGGCCACCGGTGATGCGGCATTCATCGACCAGGCCGCGCCATTGATCCAGGCGCTGGCCAAATTGTCGGCAGTGCAGCGCATCGATGATGATGCGGTGTTCGCAGCGCAGAGCGCCAACACGCCGGTGGCCGTGCAAGCCGGCTTGCGCCTGGCGCTGCAAGTGCAGATCGACCTGGCCGCCGAGCGCGCCCGGCTGGGCAAGGAAGTGGTGCGGCTGGATGCTGAAATCACCAAGGCCCAGGCCAAGCTGGGCAATGAAAGCTTCGTGGCCCGTGCACCGGCTGCCGTGGTGGCGCAAGAGCGCGCGCGCATCGATGATTTCAGCCAGACGCTGCAGCGCCTGCGTGAGCAGCTGGCGCGGCTGCCGACCGTTTGAGTTCGCAGCCTGGCGGCCTGCGCGCGCCGCCAGCCTTCAGGCCTGCGCCGGCAGCAAGGCTTCACCCGGCTGCAGCAGCGCGTCGATGCGGCGCGCCACGTCCCAGGCGGCACGCACCCGCGACTCCAGCGTGGTGCTGGCCACCCGGGGCGTCACTTGCAAGGTGTCGATCTGGTGCAGCAGCCGGCCCGGTGACAACAGGCCGGGCTCCAGGCTGTCGAACCAGGCGGCGGCCATGCGGCCCGATCCCAGCGCGTCGGCCAGCGCGTTTTCATCGAACAGGCTGGTCGAGGCCAGGCTCACCAGCACCTGGCTGGCCTTGCAGAAGCCCAGGTAGCGCTCACCCAGCAGGCCCTGGTAGCGGGTGAAATAGGTCAGCATCACGCAGACGCCGTCGCTCTGCTCCATCAGCTCACGCAGGCTCACCGGCTCGACCAGCCAGCGCGCCCAGAGTGGGTCACTGGCATGCAGCGCTGGGTCATAGCCGATCACCCGGGTGCCGAAGGCCTGCAGGATCTGCGCTGTGGGTTGCGCCGCCGGGCCCATGCCGATCAGGCCGACGGTGGCGCTGCCCAGCTCACGGCCCACCAGCAGGCCCTCGGCATTGACCACCGGCACCCGGCGCAGCATCTGCAGCAGCGCGCCGATCATGAACTCGGCCTCGGCCTGGGCGGTGGCGTCACTCGGGCGCACCACTTCCACGCCGGCGCGGGCGCAGGCTTCAAAATCGATGTTCTCGGCACCGGCCGACAGCCGCCCCACGGCGCGCAGCGCAGGCGCGCGCGACAGCGTCTCGGCGTCCAGCGCCACGGTGGGCGGGATCACCAGCGCCTGCACATTGCGCAGGGCCTGGCGCAGCGCGCGTGGGTCACGCGCCAGTTCGGGCGCATAGCGCACCGTGTGGCGCGCCACCAGCCACTGCATCACCTCCGGATCGAGCGGCTCGATGATCAGAACGACCATGCCGCCCTCACGCAGCGGGCCAAAAGTCACATGCCAGAATCAACTGGCTCCCACACAACGACGAGTCATTCATGATTGTCAAAAAAGCGATCTTCCCCGTGGCTGGCCTCGGCACCAGGTTTCTGCCGGCCACCAAGGCACAGCCCAAAGAGATGTTGCCCGTGGTGGACAAACCTCTCATCCAGTATGCGGTGGAAGAAGCCTATGCCGCCGGCGTGCGGGAAATGATCTTTGTGACAGGTCGCCACAAAAGGCCCATTGAAGACCACTTTGACATGACCTTCGAGCTGGAGGTGGCGCTCGAACAGGCTGGCAAAGACGAGCTGCTGCGGGTGGTGCGCAGTGTCAAGCCGCATGACATGGAGTGCATCTACGTGCGCCAGGCGCAGGCCCTGGGCCTGGGCCATGCCGTGCTGTGCGGCCAGCGCCTGGTGGGCAACGAGCCGTTCGCCGTGCTGCTGGCCGATGACCTGATGGTGGGCGAGCCGCCGGTGCTCAAGCAGATGGTCGAGCAGTTTAATGAATGGCGGGCGTCGATCCTGGCGGTGCAAGAGGTGCCGGCCGAGCACACCCGGCGCTACGGCATCGTTGCCGGCATCGCAGTGAATGACCGGCTGGTCGATGTGAACCGCATCGTCGAGAAGCCCGCGCCCGAAGACGCACCGTCGCGGCTTGGCGTGGCCGGCCGCTACATCCTGACGCCGGGTGTGTTCCATGAAATCGCCAGCCAGCCGCGTGGTGTGGGCGGTGAAATCCAGCTCACCGATGGCATTGCCTCGCTGCTGCGGCGCGAGAAGGTGTTTGCCTACCGCTACCAAGGCCAGCGTTATGACTGCGGCAGCAAGGAAGGCTTTCTGCAAGCCAATGTCGAACTGGCGCTGACCCACCCCGAGGTCAAGGACAGCTTTCGCGCCTATCTTCGCTCACTCGAACTCTGAGCATTCCAGGCGTCTGGCGGCACCCGGCGTTCGCGGAGAAACAGCGTTCGTCTGCGGCACGGCACGCGCCCTCGCAGGATGTCTGCATGCCGAGACCGTGGCGGCAAGGCCGAGGCCGTGGGGCCGTGCGGAGCTTGGCACGCGAACACACGACGGGGCAGCG
>JANNMP010000178.1:0-2256 GCA_031398015.1 Burkholderiaceae bacterium | reverse complement strand
CGCAGCACGGCCAGCCCGAGGTGGTCAAACCCTGGCTGGAGAAGCTGACCCGAGGCAAGGCCTTGTTGGCGATCGCGCTGACCGAGCCGCGTGGAGGCTCGGACGCGGCCAACCTGCGGCTGCGGGTGGAACGCATCGGTGACGCCTACGTCATCAACGGCGAAAAAACATCGATCTCGGCCGCCGACCAGGCCGATGCCAGCGTGGTGTTCGGCCGCACCGGCCCCATCGAATCCGGCGCGCATGGCGTGACGGCGCTGCTGGTGCCGATGGACCTGCCTGGCGTCACGACGAACCGCTTCGACTGCCACGGCCAGCGCGCCATCGGCCGGGGTTCGATCTTCTTCGAGAACGTGCGCATTCCCTCAAGCCACCGCTTGGGCGCCGAGAACAAGGGCTTTGTGCAGGTGATGCAGGGTTTCGATTTTTCACGCGCGCTGATCGGCCTGCAGGTGCTGGCCGTGGCCCGGGTGGCGCTGGAAGAAACCTGGGACTACGTGGCCCAGCGTGAAGCCTTCGGCAAGCCGCTGGCGGCCTTCCAGGGCGTGTCGCACCCGTTGGCTGACTTCGAAACCCAGGTGGAAGCAGCCCGGCTGCTGTGCCTGCAAACCCTGTGGCTGAAGGACAAGGGTGCGCCGCACAGCGCCGAGGCCGCGATGTGCAAATGGTGGGCGCCGAAGCTGGCCTACGACGTGGTCCACCAATGCCTGCTGAGCTTTGGCCATGGTGGCTACGACCGCGGCGTGATGGAGCAGCGCCTGCGTGATGTGCTGGGCTTCCAGATCGGCGACGGCACGGCCCAGATCATGAAAACCATCATCGCCCGCACCCGCGCCGGCCGCGCGGCGGTGGCGGTCTGACGCCCCGCGCCAGGCAACACCCAACAGCAGGAGACACACCATGGAATTCGACACCGTTTTGCTGCCGTCACGCCGCGAAACCAGCGTGGCCGCTGGCCATTGGCACGACCGCACCATCAATGACGACCTGGACGCCTGCGTGGCGGCCTGCCCCGACAAGCTGGCGCTGACGGCGGTGCAGGTGGAGAGCGGCGCGGTTCGGCGCTTCAGCTACCGCGAACTCGCCACCCTGGCCGACCGCATTGCCGTCGGGCTGTCGCGCCTGGGTGTGGGCCCTGGTGATGTGGTGGCGATGCAATTGCCCAACTGGTGGCAGTTCACGCTGACCTACCTGGCTTGCTCACGCATCGGCGCGGTGATCAACCCGCTGATGCACATCTTCCGCGAGCGTGAGCTGGGTTTCATGCTGAAGCACGGCGAGGCCAAGCTGGTGATCGTGCCGAAGAGCTTCCGGGGTTTCGACCACGAGCAGATGTTGATGGGCCTGCAGCCCGGCCTGCCGGACCTGAAGCACATCGTTGTCGTCGGCGGCACGGGGCTCAACAGCTTTGACGCCCTGCTGGCCGATCCCGCCTGGGAGCAAGCCAGCGATGCCCCACAGATCTTGAGCCGCCACCGGCCCGGCCCGGACGACGTGACCCAGCTGATCTACACCTCGGGCACCACCGGTGAACCCAAGGGCGTGATGCACACCGCCAACACGGTGATGGCCAACATCGTGGCCTATGCCCAACGCCTGCGGCTGGGCAGCGACGACGTGGTGCTGATGGCCTCGCCGATGGCGCACCAGACCGGCTTCATGTACGGCCTGATGATGCCCATCATGCTGCGCGCCAGCGTGGTGCTGCAGGACATCTGGGAGCCGAACCAGGCCATCGCGCTGATCCGCCAGGAAGGCGTGAGCTTCACGATGGCGTCCACACCCTTTCTCAGCGACTTGACCAAGGCCGTGGCGCAGTCGCTCACGCCGGTGCCCAGCCTGAAGAGCTTTCTGTGCGCCGGCGCGCCGATCCCCGGCGCGCTGGTCGAGCAGGCGCGCCAGGTGCTGGGCAGCAAGATCGTGTCGGCCTGGGGCATGACTGAAAACGGCGCGGTGACGCTGATCCAACTCGACGACGACGACGAACGCGCCTTCAACACCGACGGCTGCGCGCTGCCGGGGGTCGAGCTGAAGGTGGTCGACTTCGACGGCCGCAGCCTGCCCGCTGGCGAGGCAGGCCGGCTGCTGGTGCGGGCCTGTTCCAACTTCGGCGGCTACCTGCGCCGGCCGCACCTGAACGCCACCGACGCGCAAGGCTGGTTCGACACCGGCGACCTGGCGCACATCGACGGGCAGGGCTACATCCGCATCAGCGGCCGCAGCAAGGACGTGATCATCCGCGGCGGCGAGAACATC
>JANNMP010000142.1:0-13419 GCA_031398015.1 Burkholderiaceae bacterium | reverse complement strand
GCCTGAGCCGCTGAGCGCCGCTGCTGGATGCCCACTACCGGTCCAGATCGTGCAGCAGGTTCAGCGTCGGCACGGTGCCCAGGTTCAGCAGATCGGCCACCGCGTCCACATCATCGGGCAAGGCCGGGTTGTCCCAGCCGCGGGCGCTGTGGCGCGCCACCCGCAGCGCCAGTTGCACATTGCGCACCTGGCTGTTGGTGCTGCTGTGGTCGTCGCTGATCTTCACCAGCAGCACCGGCAGGTGCCAGGCCTTCATCAGCGCCTGCTGCAGGTCAGCCAGGTGGATGTGCAAATGCAGTTGTTGCGCATCGACAGAGCGCAGCCCGGGCTCGGCCTGCAGCTGCCGCGCCACCGCCAGCGCCAGCGCGGGCGCATGGGCCCACAACAGCAGCTCGGCAAAGTCATGCAGCAGGGCTGCCTCGTGGATCAAGGCCGCGTCATGGTCGTGCCGATGCACCGCAAAGGCCGGCGCACAGCGGGCCGCCCGGTGCGCACGGCGCAGCACCCGGCGCATGCCGGCCAAGGCCTCGGGGCGGCCGGCCAGTGCCTGCTCCACCGTGGGCTGGGGGCCGAATTCACGGAAGAACGGCGTGATGCCCAGCATCACCAGCGCCTCGGTGGCGGTCTCGGCGTCGGACTGGTCGCGGCCAAGGCGCAGCGCGGCCACATGGCGCAGCAGCTTCAGCGTCATCAGCGGGTCGGCCTGCATGCCTTCGGCCAGCAGGTGGGCATCGACCGCGTCTTCATTGCAGCGCAAGTCGTCGATGGTGTTGGCGGTGGCAGCCAGGATCGGGATCTCGCGGCTGTCGAACGCCCTCAACCAGGCCTGCACGTCGGGCAGAGGTGTGCTGATCACGCTGGCCGCGCTGCGGAGGGTGGGTGCGAAGTCTGGGGCCATGGCTCACCTCAGGTGACGGGTCGTCCTGGAAGGATCGGCCGTCGCAGCGGCGAACTTGAGCCTGGCAGCAGGGCCCGGCCACCTGAGGCGGTGGCCGGGGTGCGGGATGTCACGGCACACGGCCTACAGCCGCCGGGTCTGGGCACACGGCCTACAGCCGTGTGATGCCCGGCAGGTAGCCGATCAGTTCGCCGTCCAGGTACAGCGCGCCTTCGGGTGCGCCGGACTCGGCATAGAACTCCAGCTCGGGCGCGCGCCGGGCCCTGGCCTGGCTGCGCCGCCAGGCCAGTTGCCGGGCCAGGCGGGCCAGCGCGCGGCTGGCCAGGTGCAGCCGGTCGGCGGCGAACTGGCGCAACGGGCCGGGGCCGGGGGCCAACAGCGGACCGTCGAAACCATAGAGATGCTTGTCCATGGGGTGCTCCTTCGGGGCGGGCGCCAGCGCGCTTGGCGCATCTGGCCCGCCGGTGGTTCAGGCAGGGGGGTGTCGTTCAGGCGGGTGCTGCAGTTCGCGCCGCAGCGCCATGGCCGCACGCTGGCGCTGGGCGCTGGCATTGCGGCGGTGGGCGCCGGCGTGGCGGCTGCGGGCAGCAGCCACCAGCGGGTTGCGTGGCTTGGTGGCGGCGATGGTGAATTTCATGGTGACGCTCCTTGGCACTTGGGTGCCTGGTTGAAGAACTGGCGACAAAGCGGCGGCTGCAAAGCAAACGGCCCGCAACGCTGCTGGCGTCCGGGCCGGGTGGGGGCAGGCGCTGGCGGCTTGCTATCCCACGGCGGCGCCCGACGGTGCGGCGACATTCAGCCCATTGGCGTTGCGCAGCTTGGCCTGTTGAATCCGGCAAGGATTCATGCACCGGCCCAGCGCCACGGCGGCCGCAAGTCGGCGCGCGGTGTGGTGTTGGGCCAGGGCGTTGGCAAACATGGGCAACTCGGTGGGCTCAAGACTTGGGGTGGATCGACGGGTGTCGCCAGGGCTGCGGTGCAGCTGACTGGCTTGCGCTCATGATAAACAGAAATTTATCTTGCGCAAGGGATTTTCTGGCTTGTCCAGGGTTCGTCCGAGGCCGGCGTCATCAGTTCAGTGCACGCCATCGGCGTGCCGGCCTAACGCTTTCGCTTCAGGGGCGCCACGCGGGCCTGGGCCTGCAGCCACAGCGTGTGGTCGTCCACCGGCGCAGGTGGCGGGCGCGGTGTGCCACGCACCACGCCGGGGGCCGCCGGTGGGCGCGGCGGGGCTGGGGCTGCGGTTGCGGTTGCAGTTGCGGCTGGCGTGGGCGCGGCCAGGTCCGGTGTCAGCACTTCACCCAGCAGGCCCAGCAGCCGGCTGCGCGCGCGCTGTGGGTGGCGGCGGTAGTAGCTGAGCACCAGGCCCACGATGAAGCGCTCGTCGTCGTCCTGCGGCTGGCTGGGGGCTGCGGCTGCGGCTGCGTCGGCGGCCACGGTGCCAGACTGTGGCGCCGGTGCGTCCAACATGGTGCCGGCCGGGCCGCTGTGCGGCAAATCCATCCAGCCCACCGGCTTGCGGCACAACTGCTCGAACTGGCGCGCCAGGCGCTCGCCGATCTGGCGTGAGCGGCCCTTGATCTGGCTCCAGTAGCTGGGCTGGATCTGCAGCCGCTCGGCAAAGCGGCGCTCCAGGCCACGCAGGGTGGCAGCGTCGGGCTGTTTGACTGCGGCTTGCACAAATTCATCAAACAGCCGCAGCGCGTTGTCCAGGCGGATGCGCGCCACGTCGTGCACAGGGGTCATGCCTGGATGATAAACGTGTCTTTCGCTGATGATGATGATGCGCAACGGCTGGCCATCCACCCAGACCCGCAGCAGCACGGTGCCCGATTCATGCAAGCAGCGCGAGGCCATCGGCACTTCGACGGCTGGCGGCACGCGGTCACGGATGGCGCTGGCAGCCAGCAATTTGGCGCGGCGGGTGCCGGCAACGGCAGCGCGGCAGGCGTTGCCACCCGCAGCGGCTGTGGCTCAGCCACCGTGGGCAACGGCGCGGTGGGTGCGGCGGGGGTTGTGGCGGCGGTAGTGGCGGCGGATGTGGCGGCGGATGTGGCGGCGGATGTGGCGGCGGTTGTGGCGATGACTGCCGGCGGCAGCAACACACTGGCCTCTGGCGGTCACCCCGCCGCGCCCGGTCAGTCGTCGTCGTGCTGGTGCCAGCCCGCCACCAGCTGCTGCTGCAGGCTGGATGGCACGGCGGCATGGTGCGACAAGGCCAGGGTGTAGCGACCGTCGCCGCTGGTCATGGCGTTGAGCCGGGTCTGGTAGCCGGCCAGCTCGCCGAGCGGCGCCTGGGCGTGGATCACCACGTCCATGCCCGTGCCTGTGCCCAGGCCCTGGCCGCCTTCGGTGCCGGTGACCATGCCGCGCCGTGCCGACAGGTCCCCGGTGATGTCGCCCATCGCCGCCGCCGGGGCACTGATCTGCAGATTGACGATCGGCTCCAGCACGATGCTGTGCGCCTCGCGCATCGCCGCCAAGAACGCCTTGCGCCCGGCGGTGACAAACGCGATCTCCTTGCTGTCCACGCTGTGGTGCTTGCCGTCAAGCACGGTGACGCGCACGTCCACCACCGCATGGCCCGAGATGGCGCCTGCGGCCATCGCCTCGCGCACGCCCTTTTCAACCGCCGGGATGTACACGCCAGGGATGGTGCCGCCCTTGACGGCATCGACGAACTCGACGCCAGCGCCGCGTGCCAGCGGGTCCACCCGCAGCAGCACTTCGCCGAACTGACCGGCGCCGCCGGTCTGCTTCTTGTGGCGGTGGTGGCCTTCGGCGCTGATGGTGGCGGTCTCGCGGTAGGCAATGCGCGGCGGCTGCGTGTCGACCTCGAAGCGGTGCAGTTCACGCAGCCGCTCCAGCAGCAGGCGCAGGTGCAGCTCACCCAGGCCATAGACCACGGTCTCGTTGCTGCCCGCCGGGCGCGCCACCTTCAGGCACACGTCTTCATCCACCAGCTTGGCCAGGATGTCCCACAGCCGCTGCTCGTCACCGCGCCGCTTGGGCGCCACCGCCAGGCCGTGCACCGGCTCGGGCAGAGCCAGCGGCTTCAAATGGATGTGGTCGTCCTCGGCAGCGTCGTGCAGCACCGCGTCGTAATGCAGCTCATCGACCTTGGCCACCGCGACGATGTCACCGGGCAGCGCCAGCTGCACCTCGCTGTGGTTCTTGCCCTGCAGCCGGTACAGATGCGCCACGCGGAATGGCTTGCGGCCGTCACCCACATACAGCAGCGCGCCTGGTGTGATGCTGCCCTGGTGCACCCGCAGCACGCCCAGCTTGCCGATGTACGGGTCCACCATCACCTTGAAGACATGGGCCAGCACATGCAGTGCCGGGTCAGGCACGGCCAGCATCGGCTGGGCCTCGCTGCCCTCGCCACGCAGAAAGGCTGGCGGGTTGCCCTCGCCCGGGTGCGGCAGCAACTGGTGGATGACGTCGAGCAGCGCGGCCACGCCGGCGCCGGTGCGTGGTGACACAAAACACACCGGGATCAGATGGCCTTCACGCAGTGCCTGCTCCAGCGGCGCGTGCAGCTCGGCGGCGTCGATGTCGCCGTCTTCGAGATAACGCTCGACAAACGCGGCATCCACTTCGACCACCTGCTCCACCAGCGCGCGGTGGGCGGCCTCGACCGGGCCGAAGTCACTGTCGCCGCTGCGGTTGAAGAAGGCGTCCACCACCTGGGTGGGGCCGCCGTTGGTCACAGTCAGCGGCAGGTTCAACGGCAGGCACTCACGGCCGAAGGCGGCCTGGATCTGCGCCAGCACCGCCGCCAGGTCCACACCCGGGGCGTCGATGCGGTTGACCACGATCAGCCGGTCCAGGCCTCGCTGGGCGGCATGCGCCATCATGCGCTGGGCCATCGGCTCGACACCGGTGCTGGCATTGATCACCACCACGGCGGTGTCCACCGCTTCCAGCGCCGGCAGGCTGTGGCCGATGAAATCGGGCGCGCCAGGGGTGTCGATGATGTGCATGCGGCTGCCGCGCCACAACGTGTGCAGCACCGACGACTGCAGTGAATGCTGCATGCGCCGGGCCAGCGGGTCATGGTCGCTCACCGTGCTGCCACGCTCAACGCTGCCGGCGCTGGGGATGGCGCCGCTGGCCGCCAGCAATGCTTCGGCCAGGCTGGTCTTGCCGGCGCCGGCCGGGCCCACCAGGGCCAGGGTGCGGATGTCGGCCACCTGCACCGCACTGGGTTCGGCCCCGGCGCCGCTGGCGCCGCTGGCGCCGTTCGGGCCGGGGGACGGTTGTAGGCTTGGCATGGCGCATCTCCTGTGGCCGCTGGTCGGTTTGGGGCGCTGGCGCTGCACGGCCGCAGGGCGGGCGCGTTGGGTGGCTCAACAGCAGCCTATGCCGCTTGCCGTGGTGGCGCAATCGGCCACAAACCCGGCCACAAACCCGGCCACAAACCCGGACCGAGGACGCCGACCACGGCGCCGACCAGTGACCCGCTGTCATCCAAGGTTAATCAAACGTTTGATTCGCTGGCATAGACTGTCCGCAATGGTGACTGCAATGCCCACGGCTGACGCCGACCCCGCCCGCCACCGGCTGCTGCGCGCTGGCCTGCGGCTGTTTGCGCAACAGGGTTTTGCCGCCACCTCCACCCGTGAGCTGGCGCTGGCCGCTGGCACCAATGTGGCCGCCATCAGCTACTACTTTGGTGACAAGGCGGGGTTGTACCGGGCGGTGTTCTTCGAGCCGCTGGGTGATGTGGTGGCCGACATCGCCCGCATCAGCCAGCCCGATGTGGCGCTGGACGACGCGCTGCGCTGCCTGTATGCCGGTTTTCTGGCGCCGCTGGCCCAGGGCGAAGACGGCCAGCGCTGCGTGAAGCTGCGCATGCGCGAGATGCTCGAGCCCACCGGCCTGTGGGACCAGAAGCTCAACCAGGGCATCCGCCCGATGCACCAGGCCTTGCTGGGCCTGCTGTGCCGCCACCTGGGCCTGGCCCGTGCCGACGATGAACTGCAACGCCTGGTGATCTGCCTGTGCGCGCTGGGCGTGCACATGCATGTGGGCCGCGATGTCATCGACGCGCTGGCGCCGCAGCTCAATGCCGCTGCCGACGCGCCAGCGCGCTGGGCCGATTGCCTGCTGCGCCAGGGCCTGGCAATGGTCGAGCAGGAACGCCAGCGCCGCGCCGCGCTGCCAGCCGCAGCCCTGCCACCCCGGCGCAAGGCCGCCAAGGGCTGAGCCGATGCGACGTTTCGCCCCGCTGCTGCATTGCCTGGCCCTGCTGTTGCCGGCCGCGCTGTGGGCGCCGCCGCTGCGCGCTGCCGAGCTGCCGCACAGCGGCAGCGTTGCAGCGCTGACCACCTGGTGGCAACAGTTCGATGACCCGGCGCTGCCCCAGCTGATCGACGCGGCGCAGGCCACCAGCCCCGACCTGGCCAGCGCCAGCGCCCGCATCGCCGAGGCCGAGGCGCAGCGTGTGGCTGCCGGCGCGGCCCTGCTGCCGCAATTGGACGGCAGTGTCTCGGCCAGCCGCAGCCGCCAGGCCGCCGGCCAGCCCCTGGTGGCCAGCGCCAGCGCAGGCTTGCAAGCCAGCTGGCTGATCGACGTGTTCGGCGGCCAGCGGGCGGCGCAGCAGGCCGCGCTGGCCCGGCTGGCCGGCGCCCAGGCCGACTGGCATGGCGCACGGGTGCTGTTGGCGGCCGAGGTGGCCGAGCAATTGTTGGCCCTGCGGGTGTGTGAGCGGCTGCTGCGTGATGCGCTGGACGAAGCTGCCTCGCGCGCCGAGAGTGCCCGCCTGGCATCACTGGCCCAACGTGCCGGTTTCGAGGCACCGTCCAACGTCGCCCTGGCCCAGGCCATGGCGGCGCAGGCGGCGCTGGCCGCACGCAGCCGCCAGGTGGGTTGTGGCCAGTTGATGCAATCGCTGGTGGCATTTACAGGGCTGGACGCGCCATCACTGCAGCAGCGCCTGGCAGCGCGCAGTGGCTTGCTGCCGATGCCCGCCACGTTGGCCGTGGCGGCAGTGCCGGCCCAGGTGCTGGCGCAGCGGCCCGACCTGTTCAGCCGCGCCCGTGCGCTGGAAGCCGCCGCCGCCGATGTGGACCAGGCGCGTGCGGCACAGCGTCCGCAGGTGGCCTTGAGCGGCTTGCTCGGCTGGGGCAATGCGCGCAGTGTTGGGGTGTCGGCCAACGGCAGTGTCTGGTCGATCGGGCCACTGCAGGTCAGCCTGCCACTGTTTGACGGCGGCGCGCGCCAGGCCGGCACCGACGCTGCCCGCGCCCGCTATGACGCGGCAGTGGCCGCGTACCAGGGCAGTTTGCGCCAGGCGGTGCGGGAGGCCGACGATGCGCTGCTGCGCCTGCAGGACGGCGCCCAGCGCCGTGCCGACGCCCAGGCCAGCGTGGCCGGCTTTGGCCAGGCCTTGGCCGCGGCCGAGCAGCGCCAGCAAGCCGGCCTGGCCAGCCGGCTGGAGCTGGAAGACGCCCGCCGCAGCCTGCTGCAAGCCCGCAGCCAGCAGACCGACACCGAGCGTGAGCAGGTGGCCGCCTGGATCGCGCTGTACCGGGCTCTCGGCGGCGGCTGGACGCCGCCGTCGCAGGTCAACGGCGGCTGGACGCCGCCGTCGCAGATCAGCGGCGGCTGGACGCCGCCAACACCCAATGAACCACATGCAAAAACGAACTAACGCAGCGCGTTGGCGATCCTTGTTTCTGCTGCTGCCCTTGGCCCTGCCGCTGGCCGCGCAGGGCCAGTCCAGCGCCGCATCGGCGCCGGCCAAGGCCGCGCTCACTGTCAGCGTGGTGTTGCCCACGTCGGCCCAGGTGCCCAGCACGCTGGCGGTCAACGGCAACATTGCTGCCTGGCAAGAGGCCCTGGTCGGTGCCGAGTCCAACGGCCTGCGCCTGGCCGAGGTGCGGGTGGAGGTGGGCCAGCGCGTCAAGCGAGGCCAGTTGCTGGCGCGTTTTGCCGACGACACGCAACGCGCCGAGCTGGCCCAGACCCAGGCTGCGCTGGCCGAGGCCGACGCCAGCGCGGTGGACGCCAGCGCCAACGCCGAGCGGGCCCAAACCCTCAAAGACAGCGGCGCCTTGAGCGCCAGCCAGATCCAGCAGTACGCCACTGCCGCGCTCACCGCCCGCGCCCGGGTGCAGGCGCAGCGCGCAGCACTGCAAACGCAGCAACTGCGGCTGCAGCACACGCAGGTGCGCGCGCCCGACGACGGTGTCATCAGCGCGCGCAGCGCCACCGTGGGTGCGGTGGTCGGCAACGGCCAGGAGCTGTTCCGCCTGATCCGCGGTGGCCGGCTGGAATGGCGCGCCGAGCTGCCGTCGGCTGACCTGGCGCGCGTGCGCATCGGTCAGGCGGCGCTGCTCACCACGCCGTCGGGCGCCAGCGTGGCCGGCACGGTGCGCCAGGTGGCGCCCACGGTGGACGCGGCCACGCGCAACGGCCTGGTCTATGTCGATCTGAAGCCCGGCCCCGGCAGCGACGCCCGCGCCGGCATGTTCGCGCGTGGCAGCTTTGCTTTCGAAACCAGGCCCGCGCTCACACTGCCAGCGTCGGCCGTGTTGCTGCGCGATGGTTTCAGCGTGGTGATGCGTGTTGGTGCCGACAACCGGGTGGCGTTGACCAAGGTCAGCGTGCTCTCGCGTGACGGCGACCGCGTGGCGCTGCAAGGCCTGCCCGCTGACGCCCGCGTGGTGGCGCGCGGCGCGGCCTTCTTGAGCGACGGCGACACCGTGCGGGTGGTGGCCGCACCATGAACGTCTCGGCCTGGTCGATCCGCAACCCGATCCCGGCGGTGATGCTGTTCGTGCTGCTGACGCTGGCCGGGCTGATGGCCTTCCGCGCGATGAAGGTGCAGAACTTTCCTGACCTGGACTTGCCCACCGTCAGCATCAACGCCAGCCTGCCCGGCGCCGCACCGGCTCAGCTGGAAACCGAGGTGGCGCGCAAGCTCGAGAACGCGGTGGCGTCGGTGCAGGGCGTCAAGCACATCTACAGCAAGATCACCGACGGCAATGTCAGCACCACGGTGGAATTCCGCCTCGAGAAGCCGACCCAGGAAGCGGTGGACGATGTGCGTGACGCCGTGGGCCGCATCCGCGCCGACCTGCCCAGTGACCTGCTGGACCCGCAGATCACCCGGCTCAACCTGGCCGGCAGCCCGATCCTGACCTATGCCGTGGCCTCACCCCGGCTCGATGACGAGGCGCTGAGCTGGTTCGTCGACAACGACATCACCAAGGCCTTGCTCAGCGTCAACGGCGTGGGCTCGGTGGCGCGGGTGGGCGGCGTCACGCGCGAAGTGCAGGTGGCACTCGACCCGGCCCGCCTGCTGGCGCTGGGTGCCACGGCGGCCGATGTGTCGCGCCAGTTGCGCGCGGTGCAGCAAGACGCCTCGGGTGGCCGCGCCGACCTGGGGCGTGGCGAGCAAGCGGTGCGCACCATTGCCACGGTGCAGTCTGCTGAGCAGCTGGGCCTGCTGAGCATCCCGCTTGGCAATGGCGCCGACGGCCGCAGCGTGCGCCTGAACCAGATTGCCACGGTCACCGACACGGTGGCCGAGCGGCGCAGTGCAGCGCTGCTCAATGGCGCGCCGGTGGTGGGCTTCGAGATCACCCGCAGCCGTGGCGCCAGTGAGGTGGAAGTAGACGCCGCCGTCAGCCGCGTGCTGGCCACGCTGAAGGCAGCGCACCCTGACCTGCGCTTCGAGCAGGCCTTCAACCTGGTCGACCCGGTGGTCGACAACTACGACGGCTCGCTGCTGCTGCTGGTCGAGGGTGCGATCCTGGCGGTGCTGGTGGTGTGGTTCTTTTTGCGGGACTGGCGCGCCACCTTCGTGGCGGCGGTGGCGCTGCCGCTGTCGGTGGTGCCGGCCTTCATCGGCATGTGGGCGCTGGGCTTTTCGGTCAACGTGGTCACGCTGCTCAGCCTGTCGCTGGTGGTGGGCATCCTGGTGGACGACGCCATCGTCGAGATCGAGAACATCGTGCGCCACCTGCGCATGGGCAAGAGCCCGTACCAGGCGGCGATGGAGGCGGCCGACGAGATCGGCCTGGCGGTGATTGCCACCACCTTCACGCTGATTGCGGTGTTCCTGCCCACCGCGTTCATGCGCGGCGTGCCGGGCAAGTTCTTCAAGCAGTTCGGCTGGACGGCGGCACTCGCCGTGTTTGCGTCGCTGGTGGTGGCGCGGGTGCTCACGCCGATGATGGCGGCTTACCTCATGAAGCCCATCCCCGAGGCCAAGCGCCATGTGCCCGACGGGCTGGTGATGCGGGCCTACTTGCGTGCGGCGGCCTGGTGCCTCAAGCACCGGCTGGTCACGTCGGTGGCGGCGGCGGCGTTCTTCATCGGCTCGGTGGCGCTGGTGCCGCTGCTGCCCACCGGCTTCATCCCGGCCGATGACTTCGGCCAGACCCAGGTCAGCATCGAGCTGCCGCCGGGCAGCACTTTCGACGACACCTTCTCAGCGGCCGAACAGGCGCGTGCGCTGATCAGCCCCAACCCGCATGTCAAGCGCATCTACACCGCCGTGGGCGGCGGCGCATCGGGCAGTGACCCGTTTGCCGGCGCCAGTGCATCCGAGGTGCGCAAGGCCACGCTGACCATCAACCTCACCGCCCGCGCCGACCGGCCCGGCCTGCGCAAGCAAGCCATCGAGACCGAGCTGCGCCAGACCATGCAGCAGTTGCCCGGCGCCCGCGTCAAGGTGGGCCTGGCGGGCTCGGGCGAGGCCTATGTGCTGGTGCTGTCGGGTGACGACGGTGCGGCGTTGGCGGCAGCCGCACGCGATGTCGAGCGTGATCTGCGCGGCATCCCCGGTCTGGGCAACATCACCAGCAGCGCCAGCCTGGTGCGGCCTGAGCTGGTGCTGCGGCCCGACGCCGCGCGTGCGGCCGATGCCGGCATCACCACCGCCGCGATGGCCGACACGCTGCGCATCGCCACCAGTGGTGATTTCGACAGCAGCCTGCCCAAGCTGAACCTGGCGCAGCGCCAGGTGGCCATCGTCGTGCGGCTGCCGGCCAGCGCGCGCCAAGACCTGGCGCTGCTGGGCCAGTTGAGCGTGCCCGGCAAGGCCGGCCCGGTGATGCTGGCCAACGTGGCCACGCTGGGGCTGGAGAGCGGGCCCGCACAGATCGAGCGTTATGACCGCCAGCGCAACATCAACTTCGACATCGAACTCAACGGCCAGCCGCTGGGCGATGTGGCCGCCGCCGTGCAGAAGCTGCCCAGCCTGCAAAGCCTGCCGCCCGGCGTGCACCAGGCCGCGCTGGGCGACGCCGAGATCATGGCCGAGCTGTTTGCCAGCTTCGCCCTGGCGATGCTGACCGGCGTGCTGTGCATCTACATCGTGCTGGTGCTGCTGTTCAAGGGCTTCATGCAGCCGGTGACGATCCTGGCGGCGCTGCCGTTGAGCCTGGGTGGCGCCTTCGTGGCGCTGCTGGCCACCAACAGCGCGTTCAGCATGCCGTCGCTGATCGGCCTGATCATGTTGATGGGCATTGCCACCAAGAATTCGATCCTGCTGGTCGATTACGCGATCATTGCCCGCCACGCCGGCATGGGCCGGTTCGATGCGCTGATCGACGCCTGCCACAAGCGCGCCCGGCCGATCGTGATGACCACCATCGCGATGGGCGCCGGCATGCTGCCCATCGCCCTGGGCTGGGGCGCCGACCCGAGCTTTCGCCAGCCGATGGCGGTGGCGGTGATCGGCGGCCTGATCACCAGCACCGTGCTCAGCCTGCTGGTGATCCCGGTGGTGTTCACGGTTGTCGATGACCTGGTGCAGATCGTGCTGCGCCTGTTCAAGCGCGGCCAACAGCAGGCCGCCGGCGCAGACAGACCCAGTCTTCCAAGGACCCACAGCACATGAGCAAGCGCGTTTCTCCGTCCCGTTCCAGCACCCAGGCGCTGCTGCCGTTGCTGGCCTCCCTGGCGCTGCTGGCCGCCTGCGGCCCCAAGGCCGAGGCACCCAAGGGTGGTGGCGGTGGTGGCATGCCGCCGGCCACGGTGGGCGTGGTCACGGTGCAGCCCCAGGCCGTGCCGCTGGTGACCGAGCTGCCCGGCCGCCTGGAGGCCTGGCGCACCGCCCAGGTGCGGGCGCGGGTGCCGGGCATCGTGGCCAAGCGCCTGTTCACCGAGGGCAGCGAGGTCAAGGCCGGCCAGCCGCTTTATCAGCTGGACGACGCGGCCTATCGCGCCAGCCTGGCCAGCGCCGATGCCAGCGTGGCGCGGGCCGACGCCGCAGTGGCCCAGGCGCAAGCCCAGTTGCAGCGCAACCAGCCGTTGGCCGAGGCCAAGGCGATCAGCGCGCAAGAGTTCCTGCAAACCCAGACCACCTTGAAGCTGGCCCAGGCCGAGGCCGCCACCGCACGCGCCGCATTGCAAGCTGCCCGCATCAACCTGGATTACGCCGCGATCAAGGCGCCGATCAGTGGTCGCATCGGCCGCGCCTTGGTCACTGAAGGCGCGCTGGTCGGCCAGGGTGACGCCACGCAATTGGCGTTGATCCAGCAGACCAACATGCTCTACATCAACTTCAGCCAGCCCGCCGCCGAGGTGCTGCGCCAACGCAAGGCCTTCGAGGCCGGGCAATTGAAACGCGCCGCCGGCAGCGCCGCCGCCGAGGTGCGCGTGGTGCTGGAAGACGGCAGCGCCTACCCGCTGCCCGGCAAGCTGCTGTTTGCCGACGGCACCGTCGACCCGGCCACCGGCCAGGTGGTACTGCGCGCCGAATTGCCCAACCCGCAGGGCCTGCTGCTGCCCGGCCTGTTCGTCAAGGTGCGCCTGGTGCAGGCCACCAGCGAGCAGGCGATCAAATTGCCGCAGCAAGCCGTGACACGCGGCCCGGGGGGTGACACGGTGCTGGTGGTGGGCGCTGGCAACTTGCCGGTGCAGCGCGCCATCACCGTGGCTGCCAGCCAGGGTGCCGATTGGGTGGTCAGCAGCGGCCTGGCTGCAGGCGAACGGGTGATCGTCGATGGGGTGCAGAAGATGATGCCCGGCGCGCCGGTCAACCCGGTGCCGTGGGCGCCACCGGCGGCCAACGGCAAGCCCGCCGGGCCGCCCACTGGTGCCGCCGCAGCGTCAGC
This sequence comes from Burkholderiaceae bacterium, assembly GCA_031398015.1. Classification (GTDB taxonomy): domain Bacteria; phylum Pseudomonadota; class Gammaproteobacteria; order Burkholderiales; family Burkholderiaceae_C; genus Pseudaquabacterium. The sequence continues at coordinate 444 of JANNMP010000142.1, read as the reverse complement.
CGCCGCAGGACCAGCCGCCGCAGGACCAGCCGCCGCAGCACCAGCCCCCGCCGCATCAGCGCCGGCAGCGCCTGCGTCCATGGCCGCCAGCCGCTGACCGGAGGCACACCCCATGCTCTCGGGTTTTTTCATCGACCGGCCGATCTTTGCCTGGGTGATTGCACTGTTCATCGCGGTGCTGGGCGCCGCAGCCATCAGCCGCCTGCCGGTGGCGCAATACCCCACGGTGGCACCGCCGGCCATCGTGATCAACGCCGCCTACCCCGGTGCGTCGGCCAAGGTGCTGGAAGACAGCGTGCTGTCGGTCATCGAGCAAGAGCTCAATGGCGCGCCGGGCATGATCTATTCCGAGTCGATCGCCCAGGCCAACGGCGGTGGCTCGATCACCGCCACCTTCGAGCCCGGCACCAACATCGAGCTGGCCCAGGTGGAGGTGCAGAACCG